>NZ_WWSA01000032.1:0-41046 GCF_009875615.1 Dorea sp. BIOML-A1 | reverse complement strand
CTCTAATTGTTTCTAACGGCATTCCACATTCACAATAATCCTTATCTATTGTTTCCTTCAAGTCGTGACTGGCAGCGAATGTTAATAAATAAAATGCCCGGAAGTGCAGGTCCGGGTAGTCATGCCTTCTAAATTAAATCCCAAATTTATTTTTTCTTCCTCGGCACCACATGCACTGCGCCTCCTTCGGAATCTGCCTGCTTTTCATGCCCATTCCCCATTTTAAGCATTAAAAAAGCAGGCAAAAAATACTTTCTTCTCAAAAGTGTTTTTTGTCTGCCTCTGTCCTTTTACCTGAAAGATTACTTCTTCGGTACAATTCTAATTGTTCTCCAGAGCGTCGTCCGAATTCGTTCCTTTTACCTGAGAGTTTCTGCATGCCCCTTCGGCTCCTATGCTGCGTGCTATCTCCACTTTCTCATTTATGCACTTTGTACATAGGTATCTCACAAATTCATCCATCAACTATGCAATTAGCACAACAGGTTATCTTCTCTAAGTCAACAGTAAATCCATAAGTTAATTTTTTATCACAAAAATGGTATCTTCTAAAGTTTATTCACTGCTTCCGCAAGATAATCATTGCTTACTTCTGCAAAGTTCTCATTCTCCACTGCCTCTGCAAGACTTGCATCGATCGGCATCTTACCGATGACCGGAACGCCGAGTTCTTCTGCCACTTCGTCGATGTGGCTCTCGCCGAATACGGAGATCTTACGTCCGCAGTCCGGACATTCCAGATAACTATAGTTCTCCACGATTCCGAGTACCGGGATATCCATCTGTCCTGCCATGTTGTAAGCTTTCTTTACGATCATGCGTACCAGATCCTGCGGAGAAGTTACGATCACGATGCCTTCTACCGGAAGGGACTGGAATACGGTAAGCGGTACATCACCGGTTCCCGGCGGCATGTCTACGAAGAGATAATCCAGTTCTCCCCATGCAACATCTGTCCAGAACTGTGTGACAACACCTGAAATGACCGGACCTCTCCAGATAACCGGATCATCTTCTTCCGGAAGTAAAAGGTTGATGGACATGATCTTCGTTCCATCCTTTGCCTCACATGGGAAAATATTTTCTCCATCCCCTTTTGCTTTTTCATGGATTCCATACATCTTCGGAATGGATGGACCTGTGATATCTGCGTCCATGATACCTACAGAAAATCCCTGTTCTCTCATCAGCCTTGCAAGTGATGCGGTAACCATAGATTTTCCAACACCGCCTTTTCCGCTGACAACTGCGATCACATGGTTGATGTGTGATTTTTTATTTTCCGGTTTGATCAGACTCTGCGGTTTGCTTCCGCATTCACCTGCATGGGAACAGCCTGCACAATCGGACGGGCTGCAGCCTGTTTTTTGTTCTTCTGCCATTTGTCTTACTCCTCTACAGCCGCAATAAGTTCTACTTCACACAGAACTCCCTTTGGAAGTGTCTTTACTGCAACACAGCTTCTTGCCGGTTTTGATGTAAAGTATTTTCCATATACTTCGTTGAATGCTGCAAAGTCACTCATATCTGCAAGGAAGCATGTTGTCTTTAATACGTTGTCAAATGATGTTCCTGCTTCTTTTAAGACTTCTCCTAAGTTCTTGCATACCTGCTCTGTCTGTGCTTCGATTGTAGTTGCTTCTACATCATTCACTTCAGGATTGATTGCAATCTGTCCTGCTGTATACAGTACTCCGTTGTGTACATATCCCTGTGAGTATGGTCCAAGTGCCTTTGGTGCTTTTTCTGTTGCTACGATTTTCATAATGTTATTTCTCCTTTGCTACTTCATATAATTTCTGTGCGATACACACATCAAATAATCCCATTCCAACCGATTTGAAATATGTTGTCTGACCTTCTTTGATCTCTTTTTCCCCCGATACGAGATATTCATGCATCAGTTTTATGCGGTCTTTTGTAAGTTTTCCACTTGCCAGGGGCTGGCTTAGATCTCCGCTTTCCTCACATGCGTATGGCAGTTCAATGTATACATTGTCCACCAGATCCAGTACTGCATCCGGGATTTCCCTCATCTCCGGCATATAAGAGCCGATTGCAATGATGCATTTTCCTCTCAGAAGTTCTTTGTCATCTGGAAGAACAGGTGTGGTAGAAGGAGTTGTTGTACAGATGATATCACTGTTTCGTACAAGCTCTTCCACTGCTTTACATTGTACTACCTTTACGTCTTCCTTATCAATAGCTTTTTTCAGTCTTTCCAGATAATCTGTCAGATCACGGTCACTGTGGTTGAACACATATACGGTATGGATATCTCTTGCCGCACATGCATACACAGCCTGATGGAATCCCTGCATTCCTGCTCCGATGATTCCAACCGTATGGCAGTCCTTTCTTGACAGATGGCGGATTCCCACACCACCGACAGCTCCGGTTCTCCATGCGGTTACCGACTGCCCGTCCATAACAGCAAGCGGCGCGCCTGTCGTATAGTCATTCAGTAACACGATACCATCTATCGACGGCAATCCCAGTTTAGAATTCTCCGGGAAGATCGACAGGATCTTTGTCCCTATGATATCCTTTGTGTAACATGGCATATACATGAGCTGCTTATTTTCATGTTCTACCGTCGGTCTTGGCGGCATATAGAACTCACCTGATCCATAGATCCGGTATGCCTCTTCGATCTGATCCATCATCTGATCCGGATCGACCATTTCTTCGATCTGCTCCTTGCTTAATACGATCATTTTACATTTCCTCCAGTTCTTTTTGTTCCCTTGTGACATCTCTCAGCCACTTGTATGTCAAATACCGCTTTAAAGTAATCGGTACTTTGATCAGTTCATCACTCATCAGTATAACATATACGACCGGCACACTGGCATGCAAAATAAATGCCGCCACTGCCCCGAGTAAAATGGAGAATCCCCACATCGTCGATACATCCATGATCAATCCGAATTTCGTATCCCCGCCTGCACGGAATACCCCTACTACCATTGTGGTATTAAATGCCTGTGCCACAGTAAAATACGACATAACGAAGAACATGAAACTTAAGTAATTCTTTGCCGGTCCGGTCAGTGCCAGATTCGCATTGGCGATTGGTGCCGAGATCAGTATCAGCACACCACCCAGGATTCCAAGAATCAGACTTAACCACACGAAACGTTTTCCGTATGCCTTTGCCAGTTCCATCTTGCCTTCCCCGATCGTCTTGCCGAGATAGATCGCCGTTGCATGGGAAATCCCGAATGTTACGACTGTTGCAAGCTGTCTTGCCACCTGCGCCACCGAGTTGGCTGCCACTGCTGCGCTTCCAAGATGCCCGATCACCGCCGTATTCGCCGACGTTCCCAGTCCCCACATCAGTTCATTTAATACCACCGGCATAGAATAAACTGCGAAATCTTTTAACAGAACCTTATCGATCTTCACCATATCTTTAAGCCGGATCCTTACTACTTTATTTCGGAAGATGGCATAAACGAGAACCATCACTGTCTCGGCAGCTCTGGCACACAGCGTACCGATTGCCGCACCCCTTACTCCCATTACCGGGAATCCAAGTAGTCCGAAGATCAGAACCGCATTTACCACAATATTCATCAGCAATGAAATCAGATAAATAAATGTAGCCACCATAACCCTCTCGATACTGCGCATAATATTCAGATACACCTGTGTCACCGCCATGAACACATAGGAAAATCCTACGATTCTTAAATACTTTACTCCTTCTGCAATAACTTCCGGATCAGAGGTATAGATCCGCATCAGTGTCTCCGGTATGCCAAGGGCTGCTCCTGCGAATACTACCGCAACGATGAGTCCGGCACTTAATCCCATACCCAGGACTTTCTCTATCGTTCTGGTGTCTTTCTTCCCCCAGTACTGCGCCGTCAGAACCGTTGCTCCGGAGGTCACTCCGTAAAAGATCAGTGTCATGATGTATTGGATCTGTCCTGCAAGAGATGCCCCGGATAACACTTTCTCTCCAACCTTTCCAAGCATGATCACGTCCGTCGCCGTAACTCCGACATTGATCAGATTCTGGATTGCAATAGGAATAACCAGCGCAAATACATTCCGGTAGAACTGTTTCCAGTTGATTATTTTTGTATATTTACTTTTTTCTTCCATTTATTTTTTCTCTGCTCCTATTTATTCTTATCACATTTTCTGCTTCTCTGCAGATAATACACCGCAAGCTGTGTCCGATCTCTTAATTCCAGTTTCTCGAGCACATTGCTGATATAATTCCGGACCGTTCCTTCGCTTAAGCAGACTTTCTCCGATATCTCTTTGTTACTGAGTCCCTCAGCAACCAGTGCTGTGATCTCCAGTTCCCGTTCTCCGATTCCGTAACTGTTCCAGTCAAATGTCTGCTCTTTTTCTTTCTGAAGCAATCCCGGGATTCTGGACATAATCTCAGTTCCGAATACGGTCTGATTCATCTGCACCGCCTGCAATGCCGGAAGGATACTGCCGTAATCCTGTTTTATCAGATATCCCTTCACACCATATTTTAATGCTTTTACGATGTACTCATCATCGGAAAACGTGGTAAGCAAAAGAATCTTTGCATCCGGATGCCTTTTCAAAATCTGCTCTGCGGCATCCAGGCCGTTCATGTCCTTCATACGGATGTCCATCAGAAGAACATCCGGCAGCAATTCATCATATAACCGGACGGCATCTTTTCCATCCTGTCCGGTGCCGGTTACTTCTACTTCTCCTCCTGCTTCCAGGATTGTCTTTAACGCACTGGACACCAGGATATCATCATCTACAATTACTATCTTCATCTTTTCCCCTCATTTTTTGGAACCGTAATAAATATCCGGAAGCCATTTTCTTTCTGAATCTGTATGGTTCCGCCCAGCATGCGGACACGTTTTTTCATATTCTTGATTCCGATTCCGCTGCATTCTGTGTTTTCTGTTTTTCGAGTGTTTCCGGTCTTTCCAGCACTTTCCTTCTCTGCATATTCTTCTCGGTCCCTGTTTGGCCGGATCCGCTCATCTGACGTTCCATTATCTTCTATGATCAGCTGATATAGTCCGGGATGTTCTCTTGCCAAAATCTTCACCTCATTTGCATTGCTGTGACGCATCACGTTATTCAGTGCCTCTTTCGTAATGGCTATAAAGCTGTATTTGATCTCTTTTGGAATATCATATCCCATATCATAAGTAAGCTGTACCGGACAAAAACGGAATTCTTCTGCCAGCGATTCCATCACTTCTTTTAAATTTACCGACTCATCATGCAGATCGTGCACGCTCTGTCTTACATTCGTCATGGCTTCGTTCAGCGTCTGATCCAGCTGCTCCATCGGGACTTTCAGATTCTCAGCCTGATTAACAGTCTTTAATGCTCCCACCATCAGGATGGACCGCGACAGCATATGTCCCACATTGTCATGGATCTCTCTGGCGATACGATTCCGTTCTTTCAGTGTGGCCAGATATACTTCTGTGTCCTGCTTTTCCAGCAGATCCTGATTCTTCTTTTCCAGCATCAGTGTCAGTTCTCTGCTGTCATCTCTGGCCCTTTTATATTCCTGCTCCAATTCATTTAGCCTCCTGGTCCGTCCATATAACAGAACTGCTGCTGCCAGCCCGGCAACAATAAGCATCTCTTTTTCCAGCCCGTAATATTCCCGGAACGCCGGCGCCTCACAGGCCACGATTATACCGCCAACCCCTATATAAACCGGAGAATAAAAGCATAGCATATTATATAAAACTACCGGAAGAAACATCCACATTTCTTTAAAAACAATTCCGGCTGCCACGAAAGCAATCGTCATAATGTAATGCAGATACTTTTCTTCCCCTACCAGATTCACACAGGTATAGATACACGCAAACAGAATAGTGATAACCACCGGAATCCCTGTTTCCGCTGTTACCAGAAGTCCTGCTCCGTAAAGGAACAAAAATCCTTCATCTGTTATCTTTCTCATTCTTTTCTCCTATATTACATTTGTCACATTCAATTTATGACCGGTGACACTACCATTATAATCAGCCATCCGCTATACTACAAGTAACAAATGTCATGACCGCAGAAAGTAATCTTCCATTTCTTCTGCGATACCGACATACATTCATCAAGGAGGGAATCTTATGCTTGTACATATAGAAAATCTTGTAAAACGTTACGGTGATCTGTTAGCGCTTGACCACCTGTCACTCGACATCGAAGAAGGCGAGATCTTCGGACTGCTCGGACCAAACGGTTCCGGTAAAACCACCGCCATCAACTGCTTGCTCGCACTGTTAAAATATGACAAAGGAACGATCACGATCTTTGGAAAGGATATGAAGCCGGACAGCTACGATATCAAGCAGGATATCGGTGTTGTCATGCAGAACGTTGCCGTCTTTGAGCAGATGTCCGTCTATGAAAACATCGATTATTTCTGCGGACTCTATATCAGAGACAAACAAAAACGAAGAGAACTCGTGGAAGAAGCCATCGCATTCACCGGTCTGTCCGATTTCCGTAAGATGCGCCCGAAGAAACTCTCCGGCGGACTTCTGCGAAGACTGAATATCGCATGCGGCATTGTCCATAAGCCCAGACTCATCATCATGGATGAACCGACCGTTGCTGTAGATCCTCAGAGCCGTAATAAGATTCTGGAAGGGATTCTGGAACTCAACCGTCAGGGATCTACCATCATCTATACCTCTCACTACATGGAAGAGGTGGAACAGATCTGTACCCGTATTGCGATCATTGATCATGGCCGTGTACTTGCTTCCGGCACAACCGAGGAACTAAAAAAAATGATCAAGACCGGTGAGACGATCACGATCGAAGCGGTTGCGTTAACGAAAAACAACCTGGCAGATATCCGCTCCCTTTCACATGTATTTGACTTATCATACCAAGATCAGACAATGATCCTACGCTGCAGCGGTGCAAAACACAATCTGATCCGGGTACTGAATTACCTGCAGGAACAGGACATTCCATTCGGACGCGTCTTCTCCGAGCTTCCGACTCTCAATGATGTCTTCCTTGAGATCACAGGAAAAGAACTCAGGGATTAAAGGAGGGACACTTTATGTTACATTTATTAAAATATCAATTCTTACAGACAATACGTTCCCGCTCTATCATGTTCTGGGCTCTCGCATTTCCGCTCATCCTTGGAACCCTGTTCTATGTGTCCTTTGGAAATACCGGTCTTGCAGGAAGCGGAGAGACCGACTGGGAACCGGTTCCTGTTGCCATCGTCACAGTGGAAAGCAGTTCCGCAAATGCAACATCTTTCCTGACATTTCTGAATGAAACGGATCAAGACATGATCGATATCCATTCTTACAAGACAGAAAAAGCTGCCAAAAAAGCGCTCCGGCGGGAGGAAATATCCGGCATCTATTACGTGAAGTCGGTTCCTTCCCTTACCATTGCTTCCAATGGCATTAACCAGAGCATTCTGTCTTCCCTTCTGGACAGCTATGAAAAGAATACTGACATGATCCGGGATATTACCACACAGCATCCGGAAAAGCTTTCGGACGCCCTTTCATCCCTGAACGACTACCAGACACTGGTGAAAGAAAAGTCCTTAGGCGGACATTCCTTAGATCCGACACTGACTTATTTTCTCGCACTGATTGCATTTGCCTGCTTAAGCGGAGTCTACTTAAGCATCCATTCCACGGTTCAGCTTCAGGCGAACTTAAGTGCACTCGGAGAACGGCGCAGCATCACACCGACCCACAAACTTTCCCTGATTCTCGGCGATCTGCTGGTACTGGAAAGTATTCATTTCGTCAACATCCTGATCCTGGAGCTTTACCTTACCCAGGTACTTCATATCAGCCTTGGGCATGACATTCCGAAACTTCTTCTCATTACATTTATGGGAACCCTGATCGGTATCTGTCTCGGAATCCTGATCGGATGCGCCGGCAAACTGTCCTACAGTGTCAAATCCGGAATCGGTGTCCTCGTTACACTGTTACCAAGTTTTCTTGCAGGCCTGATGTTCGGTGGAATGAAAAATGTGATCGAACAGCACTGCCCGGTCATCAACCGGATCAATCCTGCCAGTGTACTGAGTGATGCATTCTACTGCCTCAGTGTCTATGATGATGCTGTCCGCTACCGCAGGTGTATCCTGATTCTTGTAATCATGTGCCTGCTTTGTATCAGCTTCTCATTTCTCATGATAAGGAGGGAACGTTATGACAGTATTTAAAGGATTTTTAATCATAACCAAACGCAATCTCCTGATGGTATTCATGTATCTGGCAATCTTCCTTACGATTGGAATCCTTGCCTCCGGCAGCGACAGCAATACTTCCGGCACCGGGTTCCATGCCCAAGCACTCACGGTAGGTGTGGTTGATCATGACGGAGGCGTGCTTTCCAAAGGACTTTCCACATATTTATCACAGTATCATACCGTCAGGCAAATGCCGGATGACACTGCGAAACTCCAGGACGCACTCTTTAACCGGAATGTCTCTTATATCGTAACCATTCCGGAAGATTTTAAAGCCTCCTGCCTCCGTGAGTATCAGGCATTACCGGTATCCAAGATTCCGGGCAGCACGGACGGATACTACATCGACCAGCAGATTAACACCTATCTGAATCAGGCACGTGTCCTGACAGACAGTGGTTATTCCGATAAAGAGGCAGCTGCATATATTCTGAAACATACAGACAGTTCTTCTCATGTTACAATGTTAAAATCTGCTTCTTCCGAAAAGACGCCGGGTTATGGTTACATGTATCAGTATCTGCCATATGTGTTAATCTCCATACTGTGCTATGTAATGGGACTGATCATGATCGCATTCCATCAGCCGGATCTGCAAAAGCGAATCCTTTGCTCGGCTGTATCCATCAGAAGCCAGAACCTGCAGCTTGCACTGGGATATCTGGCAGTCGGATGCTCCGTCTGGATGCTTACAACATGGATCCCTGCTTTCTTCTTTTACCGGAAAGCATTTTTCCAGTCGCCAAAGATGCCATATTATATGCTCAACAGCCTGACCCTGCTTCTGGTCGGCCTTGCGCTTTCCTTCCTTCTTGGTACATTTATCACCAAAGAAGATATCCTGACCGCCCTCGTAAATGTTGTCACACTTGGCATGAGCTTCCTGTGCGGCGTATTCGTTCCACTTGATATCATGGGAAAAGGCGTGAAAACTGTGGCTCATTTTCTTCCGGTCTACTGGTATGAGATCAGTAACAATCTGCTGAACAACTCTGCTGTTCTCACTCAGGCACAGAGACAACTCTTATACCGCAACTATGGAATCCAGTTACTTTTTGCCGCTGCGATCTTCTGTATCGCACTGGTAGTCAGTAAAAGAGCAAGGCAGACAGCATAATGCTGCCTGCCCTGCTCTTTTTTCTATCTCTATTTTATCTTTTTCTTCTGTATCCATTCCACAATCTTATATCCCAGATATCCGGAAAGACTTCCGAATACCACACCACCAATGATGTCCGTTGGATAATGCACATACAGGTACAATCTTGATAATGCAATCAGAACCGCAAGTACAAGAGCCGCTTTCCACATCTTCTTCTCTCCGGCAAGATACAATGCCGTAACCGAAGCAAATGAAGCCGCCGTGTGTCCCGACGGGAAAGAGTAATCCTGCGGCTTTGCGACCAGTAATTGTACTGCTGTATTGACATCGAATGGTCTGGTCCTTGCCACCAGATTCTTTATGAGCACATTGCAGAGCAGCACATCCACCAGCAATGCCGCCATCATGATCACCCCCGTCTTTCTTGTCTTCGGAATGATCAGTAATAATACCGTCAGAATGATCCATATAATTCCCGCATCTCCAAGTCTGGTAATGAGCGGAACAACCACATCTCCTATTGGCGTTCTTAAATTCTGGATCATATCAAGAATATGTATCTCCATCTATCTTATCCTCTCAAATTGATTTTTCTTATTTATATTTTTTATATTTCCCCTCTATATTTTTCCATCTGTCTTTTCTGTCCTGAGTACCGGCATCCGGAATGTCTGAATCAAAAGCGGGATTACCATAATGAACCACACGATCGGTTCACAGATGATCACACCCGTATATCCAAGCCACGGAACCAGAGTGGCCGCGATCACGATCTTCCCTGCCATCTCAAGGCCGCTGGAGATCAGTGGTGTAATATGATCCCCTAATCCCTGCATCGCATTTCTTAAAATACAGATCAAGGTAGTCTCAATATAAAACAGCGTATCAAACTTCAGATAATTTGTTGCATTTAAGATTACTGTCTTATTATGACTTCCGGTTACCAGATATACCAGCCATCCTCCGATCGTATAACTTGCAATGATCGTAAGTCCTGACCAGATCGCAGTGTAGACAATCGCCAGCCAGATGCCTCTCTTCACACGGTCGATCTTCCCTGCTCCCATGTTCTGTCCACAGTAAGTTGCCATCGTCTGTCCGAATACACTGAACATGATCATGAATATTTCCGAGATCTTTCTCGCCGCTGTATGGGCAATGATAATGTCTTTTCCAAGCTTATTAATCGCCGTCTGTAATGTCAAAGTACCGATATTAACCAGAGAACTCATAAATCCCATCGACATTCCGGCACTTATCATCTCTTTTACCATGATTGGACTTGGATCTTTAAAATCCTCTTTCTGAAGCCTTAATATCTCATATTTTCTAATCATATAGATCCAGCAGATCACAAATGCAATGATCTGTGCCAGTACAGTTGCAATTGCTGCTCCTTTTACGCCAGTCTTCAATACCACAACGAAGAACAGATCCCCCACGATATTCAGTGCTACAGATATCGCCAGAATGATCAATGGTGTTACTGCATCTCCGATTGCACGAAGCGTCGCCGCACAGGCATCATATAAAAATGTTGCAAGCAGTCCTGCTATGATGATCGCGATATATCCTTTCGCCACCGGAACCAGATGCTTTGGCACATTTAAGAAATGTAAGATCGGTTTCAAAAATAGCAGTCCTGCTATCGTAAATAAAATGGATATTCCAGTCCCGATCACAAGCGACATTGCAAAGGACTTTTTCATATCTGCGATGTTCTTCGCACCAAATTTCTGTGCGGTAATAATCGCAAATCCGTTGGATAATCCCAGTAAAAATCCGATGATCAGACCGCTCAGTGTGCTGGTCGCACCTACTGCTGCCAGTGCATCTTCTCCCAGAAACGAGCCGACAATCCTGGTATCTACCAGACTGTAGGTCAGCTGTAATAAGTTTCCTAAAAATATCGGTAATGCGAAACTTAGTATCAGTGCCGAGGGCTTTCCCTTCGTTAAATCTTTCATTCTTTCTCAATGTCCTTCCTTTTTCAGTATGATTTTCTCTTTACAAGAAAACATGCACCGCTCATTATAGATCATACTTCCGAAGAGAGCAATCTCTGAAAGAATTTTTTCCGCTTTCTTTCTGTCACCGGACTTCCGCTGCGGATAACCTGTGAACGGATTCCGATGTTGGTCAGTTCCTGCTGAAGCTTAACGGCTTTCTCCGCATCCATACCATCCCGGATCAGAAATGGTGCCATAGACAGGTCTTCCTTCGTTTCAAAATTATATTTTTTCGCAAGCTGTAAGAAGCCATTTCTCTGACCATAATATTCTACAATTCTCCCAAGTACAATGACCTGTCTGGATGGATAGCCGCACACCTCACATGTTTCTTCCAGTGGTGTGATCTCGTATTCTACTTCATAAAAATCAAACACCTCTTTAAAATATTCCATGCCTTCTTCGTCCAGATTATCAAACAGTGTGGCTGGAAGGTTCGATACGATGCGGTTAGCCATCACTTTATCGAGGCCTGTCAGAAGCTGCAGATAAGCGGATATCTTCTGGTCTTTTCCGCTGCATTTTAATAAACGTATTTTATATGTTCTCATGTAATTTTTATCCTCTTTCTGTTTTCAGATATTTTTCGGTTATGCTCTGTTCTGACGCCATAATATCCTCTGGCGTGCCTGCTGCTACAATCGTTTCCCCGGCATCTCCACCTCCTGGGCCCATATCAATCATGTAATCTGCATTCTTCATCACATCCAGATCACGCTCGATCACAATGACAGGTGCTACATTTCGCTGTAGTTACCTATCATGTCCGGCTCTGCCTGAACCTCCATGAAAGTTGTTCTTTCGGGTGAGTGGGGTATTGCTTTTGGATGTATGTGAATATTTCTTGTTGGTTCATGGGGGATTCCTTCTTTTTGTCAATAAAATAATCTCCCCGTTGGACACATCACTTGAATTTGTGAGAGGTGTGGGGAAATCTGGGTTTGTGGTTTTTTATGTTTTATATACTGTATTTTTTAATATGTTATAAATACATTTAATTAAAAATTCTTCTTTAAAACAGTTGCAATATACTCCTGATATCCCGCTTCTAAAATACTAAATGCACAACTGTTATCTGTTAATATCTGCTTACAATTTGTTGTAACAATACTCTACTGTAAGCACAGATCCACCATTTTTCAGGCGCTCATCATCCATGACCCAGCCCTTGATAGTGTAGTCTTTTACGATGCCATTGGCCCACTTACGAAACTGCACTGCTCGCTCATTATTCACCTTGAATCCAACCGCAATAATCATTTGAAGATTATAATGCTTTGTATCACGAGTCACCTGACGTGAACCTTCGGTTTGAACTATTCGGAAATTCCGAATAGTTGAAGACTCTTCTAATTCACTATCTGCATAAATCTTTTTAATATGTTCATTTATCGTTGGCAAACCAACGTCATACAATGTGGCCATCATCTTCTGTGTCAGCCATATATTCTCATCCTCATAGCGCATCTCAATGCTGTCCTGCTGATCACCCACAGAGGCAACATAGGTTAAGTATTCTGCTGCACTGGAACGGATGGTTATTTCATCTTTTTCTTTTTCAAATAAGAGGCCTCCTTCCCCAACAAATTACTCTATAATAAACTAATTTCTACATACTCTCATCGTCCGTGACAACTCTCTAAGCTCTGCATCAAACTTATACAGACTGACTATTTCTTCAAAACTTGTTCCTACTTTATATTTCTTTGTATTCGATATTCTAAAAAGATGTTTATATCCTCCCATAAGAGGAAAATATCCTATTTGACGTAACATCTCTTCCGCATATTCTCTGTCTTTTATTTTTATTCCCTTTTCATCACTGATCCAAGAAACCTGGTCACTAAAAGAAGAGAATTTTTTCGGTGTCTGCATATCATTTCTCCTTAAAACAAAAGAGGGAGAGACCCGCAGGCTCTCCCTCGCCTGTAGGCTTCGCAAGTTTCTACAGAACGATCACTGAGCTTAGTATACGTCATTTTAAATGTCCTGTCAATACACCAAAACATTCTTAGCCATACCCGCTCAGAAGTATTCTATGCTGTTTTTTCTTCCTTATTCTGTTTTTCTTCCTCCAACTCCCGGAGGACTTCAGCGCCGTACTTATCAATCATCCGTACCAGAAAATCAATGCACCGCTCAAATTCAATATTCTGTTGCATAAGCTCCTCCCATTATTGTTTGTTCTGAGCTTATTTTACAGAACCTGCCTGAAAACCACATTGAATAGAAATTGATTGTAAATTGACACAATCACTTTAAAAATATCCGTATTTTCTTGAATCGAATATATGTTCGTGTTATGATAGATATACTCAATCTTAACTACGAAAGGGGAATTTCTATTGAATCGATGCGATTTTTCTTCTATTAGCACTTGCTAAAAAAATCATATCAGCGAAAGTAATCAAATGAGTCAGCCTGATTTTTTATACGAATTATTTGAAGATTTTATGGATGATCCGGCAAATCAGGATTATTCAATGGATAACGGTCTGGTTTGCCGCCGGATGACTGGTCAGGCTAAAATCAGTCCTAAAATATCCGCTTACTATTCCAAGCCATCCAATTAGGAAAAATTAGCCTATACCATCCACCAGAATCTTCTTCCACTGATGTCTGACTGTAATATGGCTATACAAGATATTTACACTTTATTCATTCAGAATGACAGCATCTCAGATGCGAAAAAGAAAAATCTGACTCCCTTATATAAACCAGCCAGTTCAAGACTGCTGTTTCTTGCAAAACTGATTTTTTTTGGCATGGAACGCCAATTCATCAAACGTAATACCAAAAATCAGAAACTGCTCGCCGGAGGCGCTTTATCCCCCATTGTGCTGGATTATATTATGAACAGTGAGGTTCCGAAATCATGCCGTCATTTTATCGGAAGAGATAAAGAACTGGAAGAATTATATACCATGCTTGAGGAAAACCGTCATGTTTTTCTTTGCGGAATCGCCGGAATCGGAAAAAGTGAACTTGCCAAAGCCTACGCAAAGCGGTACATAAAGCAATACACCAATATCCTTTATGTATAATATACCGGCAATCTTCATCAGGATATTACTGACATGGATTTTATTGACGATCCGCCGGAAAGCACTGACCAGAAACGGTTTCAAAGACATAACCGTTTTCTGCGTTCCCTGAAATCCGATACTCTGCTTATCATAGATAATTTTAATGTCCCTGCGACACAGGACAGCTTTCTGTCAGTAGTATTAAAATATCGCTGCCAGATTTTGTTTACAACCAGAAGCAAACTGGATGAATACTGTACTCTGCCATTAAAAGAAATAGAGGATATGAACGCTCTCTTCCAGCTGGCATCAGTATTTTATTCAAAGGCAGACACGTACCGGGCAACAGTTGAAAAGATCATCGAAACTGTTCACTCTCATACTTTTGCCGTGGAACTGGCAGCAAAACTTCTGGAAAATGGAATCTCAACTCCAGACCAGTTATTAACAAGACTTCAGGTGGAAAAAGTATCTTTCCATAACGAAGATAAAATTAAAATAATCAAAAATGGACAAAGCAGCAAAGCCACCTATTACAGTCATATCCATACGCTGTTTTCTTTATACACTTTATCTCTTGAACAGCAGGATATCATGTGTAATATGTGCTTTCTTCCTTCCACCGGTATTTCTGCCCGTATATTTGCCAAATGGCTGGAACTGCCCACACTAAATGAAATCAACGATTTAATTGAGACTGGTTTCGTTCAGACAACAACACGTCGCACTATCTCTCTGCATCCGATGATTCAGGAAATCACCCTTTCAGAGACAAAACCATCTGTAACTGGCTGCCACATATTACTGGATTCTTTACAGAAAATATGTTTAATGCATGGAATGGAAGTAGCTTATTACAAAAAGCTATTTCAAACAATCGGAAATATCATAGAATTGATTGAAAAGGATGATATACCAAAGTATCTGCTTTTTCTGGAAAATGCATTTCCATACATGGATAACTATAACTACCACAAAGGTATGAATGGAATCATTCAGGAACTGACGGGGCTGTTAAAGACAAATAACATTGGAACCGACTCTGACCGGGCATTATTACTAGATTTTCAGGCAACTCTTGAAACAAAACCTGAAAAAGCAATAAAACTAGAAAAGGATGCACTTGCCCAGATAGAAACTATCACTGCTGACAATGCTCGCCTTGTTTCCAACCTTCATGCCAATCTCGGTGGACTTTACCGCATGAACGGTCATCCCGATCTTGCAAGAGAACACATAGAAAAAAATATCTCACTGCTTGACCAATTTAACCTGCTTCATATAAATGACAGCATACCTAAGATTGCCAATTATGCAATGTTCCTGACAGAACAGCAGGAACCTGAAAGAGGAATCTCCGAATTACAAAGATTATCCGGCATCATCAAGGAATACCATTCCGATGACTGCCTGGATTATGCCAAAGTTCAGGAAACCCTTGCAACTATTTATCTGATGACCGCCAATCTTCCGCAAGCCAAAACACATTTTAAAAGAGCTTTCAAAATATATGAAAAGATCTGGGCTGATGAACCAGAAATGATTGAAGCAAAATATCAGGAAATTCAGGAGTTATATCCACAGATTGGATTTTGCATTGGAAAAAATCTATCCGGTCTTTTAACAAAATAAGTACAATTTACGGCGGGCAACTTGCCCGCCGTTATATTCAACTATTCGTCAAATAAATATACGCATCTTCCAAAGTGATATCATTATCCGGGACACACTTCTCATTTGGCTTTCCTTTGCTTAATATTTTCATATGAATTCCATTTTCGACATACTGCTTAGATGAAATAGAATAATTGGCTTCTAACAAACGGGCTTCTTCTGCATTTTGTACCGTACAATTCCAAACACAGCCCTTTGCATTTTCCAGCAATCCACTCACGCTTCCGGAATATAAAAAATTCCCTTTTTTCATAATGGCAAGCTGTGTACAGGTTGCTGCTAAATCTTCTACTACATGAGTGGAAAACAGCACAGTTCTATCCTTTGAAAAATCAACCAGAAGATTGCGGATCCTAATTCTTTCTTCCGGATCTAACCCAGTTGTTGGTTCATCAATAATCAAAAAATCCGGATTATTAAGAAGTGCCTGTATGAGTCCGACACGTCTCTTCATACCACCAGATAATTGCCGCATTTTTTTATTCTGATGCTCTGTAAGAGAAGTCTTTTCCAGATAATAGGTAATTCTTTGTTCGAGGTCATTTCTGGCTACTCCTGACAGTCCCCCCATATATACAAGACATTCTTTCACCGTAAGATTCGGGTATAAGTCGATTTCCTGTGGAAGATAACCAATCTTTTTCTGTATTTTCTCATAATTTCCCTCGTTATACAGAATTCCATCAAGGGAAACCATTCCTTCCGTTTGTTTTAAAACAGTTGTAAGAACCCTCATCAGCGTGGTTTTTCCCGCACCATTCTCTCCCAAAAGTCCGTAAATTCCCTTAGGTATTTCAAGAGATGCCTTATTTACTGCAACTACACCATTTTTAAATCTAACTGTTAAATCATTTATTCTAATACTCATAATCTATCCTCTTTTCTTTAAAGCCATTGGTAATACTGCAAATAAAAACAGCCCCGCTATAAAAGACACAAGCGTTCCATAAATCCAACTCTCGGACATTAATTGAGTAGGTTCACAAAAGCTGAAAGAAAACAATCCCAGATTTCCGAAAAATGAACTTCCCGCTTTTGATATAAGTCCAATGACAATTCCAAATAAACATCCAATACCTGCCCACATATTTCGAAGCAATGTACACAAAATCACAGAGCATATACTCCAAAGCCAGATAGTTCCAAACATTGCAATGAAATATAAAAGAAATATCTGAATACCCGAAATGCCTTCGTTTACACTGCCCGGTTTTTGCCAGAAAAACAAAACATATCCAACACAAGAAAGTATTAATAAATATAATATTTGAACGCCCACTCTCTGCGATATTACTTTTAACTGCTTTTTTTGATCATACAAATGAAATACATCGGCACGCTTACTTTTTACTTCCATCAAATATGTGTCACTACAAAAAATAATTGTTAAAAATGCTATTGGAGACTGAATTGCTGAACCGATTTCTTCATAGTATATAATCGGATGAATAACACACAATATCAGTATAAATGCACATGAATAAAAAATCTTATATAACGACAGGCAGTTTTTTAGTTCCGTTTTCAATGAACCCTCCTCCTTTTCCAAATTGTAACAGAAATACATACTAATATAACTGATGAAATTACAAGAATAATCTGATTTATGTTTGCCATTTTGGCTACATGTGTTTCAAAAAATCTGCCAGGGAATCGCACCATAATAGAGAACGGTCTCATATAATAAATATCATTCTTCATGGTCAGCATATTTGAATATATAATGTGTAAAAACAAGATTGGTGCTGCCGGAAGCGGATTTTTAAATATTACTGCTGTAATTGTATAGACACAACATATCATCAAAAGATTCGGAACAATATAGATCAGAGAATTCACGCAAAAATCAATAGGTGTTACTGAAAAGCCCGATTCTAAAGACGTTTTCAAACACAACATAAAGAATATAACATTCAAAATCACTAATACTCCCAACATACTAATGAATCCGCTTATTACTTTCCCACATATATATTGGATTGCCGTAACAGGCTTTGTATGTAATAATTCATAGGTACTTTTTCGTGTATCCTGAATAAATAAAAATGATAGCAAGACTGTTGCAAAAAAGGCCATATGCAATCCTGCAAAATCCGTGAACTTTTTGGCAAAGTACCATGAAAAAGAATGTTCGGATAATTTCCGCTCGATATAATGATTGATTTCTTCTGCTGTCCCCTTATGAATTTCAAGGTCCTCATAAGCATATATTGCATTATAATAGCCATATTGGGATTCTAGGAACTCAGAAGCAGTCTTTACATCCATATTCTGAATTTCTTTCATTACATGATCTGCTTCCTGCCTGCTAAATCCAAAACCATTTTTGGAGGTGTCCATTAACGTCTCTTTGATCGTATCTTCCCACTCCCTTCTTCTTTCTTTATCATCAGATGTGGGAATGTACCCATCCATGACATCAGCATCTTCCAACGCTACGTCATTTTGTGTGATCTGTTCATTCTGTTTGATATAATGAATTTGCAAATACGATGACAGACATTGATACATACTGGCAACTATAATAATCAAGCCAATCCACAAAACAGGGTTCTTTAAATAATCAAGTATACTTCTTTTTATGATTGTTTTCATTGTATCTCTTCCTTTCTTTATTTCTTTAACAACATCATACAAATCAATTCTCAATAAATTCACAACAAAAAAGACTAAAACCACTTTATTTGTGATTTCAGCCTTATAAAGTATTTTTATTCAGCTTTGAAAAGAGCTTCTACATGAGCACCGCCTTGTCTGGCATTATATATTTTCAAATTTCCTCCATGCTTTTCACAGAAAATACGAGAAATATACATACCAAGGCCAAAATGCTTTAAATCATCTTGTGGATTCTTATGATAAAATGGTTCTGTTACTTTTTCCTCAGTATCCACAAATCCTATTCCATCATCTTCAACAGAAATTATAAGAAAACTATCCTTTTTCTTTATCTGCAAAGCAATACTTTTTTGTGCATATCGAACCGCATTTTCCAGTAAGTTGTCTGTCACTTCCATGACAAGTTCCTCATCCACTTTCACAATGTTTTGTTCCTGCACTCTTTCTACCTTACATAATTTACTTTCCTTCTTGGACAGCATGGCAGCTTCTGCCTCAATCTTTTTTGCCAGTTCCGATAACTCTATCTCTGAGCATTGCAGTTCCCTCTGTTCTAAATGGGACATTTTTCTCATGTTTTCCGTGAAATGCTCTATACGGTCAATCTGATACATGCCTGTTTGTAAGATATCAATAACATCCTCTGTTTTTATACTCTCGGCAGAAACAAACTCTAAGAGCATTTCCTGATACCCACGCAATATGGAAAGTGGAGAACGTATATCATGTGCAATTGCATTCCGCAAAGCCTTCTCGTCATCAATCATTCGCCACATCTTTCTGTTGTTATCTGCTAAATCACTTCGCATCATTTCAAATTCTTTACACAAAGTTCCCATCTCATCTTTATTTTCATAGGACACATGAAAATCCAGTTCATTATCTGCAATCATTTGCGAGGCATCTTTTAGTTCCTGTAGAGGTGTCTTTAACTTATTTTTATAAAAAAAGAATACCGCAACAGCACTCCCAACAATCGAAAAAATCAGTACCGAATATGTTTCCATAAAGTCACACATTTCCGAAAGATGATAGTCCAAACGATTCATCTGCGATTGATTAGGTCTTGATATCTCAATCTCGTATTTCTTTCCATATTGCTGAAACACTTCCGTATAATCTGCATAATCAATATATTTTTCCCATATTTTATTCTGCATATTTCTTGCAAAATGAACTGTAAATCCAGATAACAGAAATGCTGCCGTTAAGCTGATCACAAAATAAAGCAGAATTGTTTTTTTCAGTGACAAGTTTCTTATTTTTTCCATCGGTATCCAATCCCCCATACAGTTTCTATGTATTCTTTTTCTGAATAATCCGCTATTTTTTTCCTTATACGCCGTACTAATTCCGTTATCGTTCTACTGTCCCCTTCCGCATCATATCCACAGACTTGTGCATATATACGTTCTTTATCAAATACCTGCCCTGGATGCATGGATAAGAATTCAATAATCTGATATTCAATTTTTGTGAACTCCATCCTGTGTCCAGCTATAGCTACTATTTTTTCAGAATAATCAATCAGCATTTCATCCATGAAGCGGTATTCTGTTTTTTGTTGATGCCTTTCTTCTCTCTTTATGTTTGTAACAATCCTCGCTTCCAACTCCCGAAGACTAAATGGTTTCGTAATATAATCATCCCCGCCTGAAAGCAACCCATTAATTTTATCATCTTCGTCAACTCTTGCTGTCAGAAATAAAATTGGACATAACACTTTACTGCGTATCAGACGACATACTTCAATCCCATCCATGCGTGGCATATTGATATCCAACAAAATAATATCCGGTTTCATTTTTATTTTATTTAATGCTTCCATTCCATCTGTAGCCGTAATGGTTTCATATTGTTTCATATTAAAATAACTACAAAGCATTTTCACCAATTCTTTATCATCATCGACAACTAAAATCTTGTATTTCATCCAAACCACCTCCAGTATCCATATTATACGATAAAAAACAATGAAATCACAACAAGAGTACATGAAGAACGTAAGCACAATATGACTGGATGAATCATTTTAATCCAATACTGAATAAATACAACACCGTTAAAAAGAAACTCAAAGCTAAAGTTACAGAACGGAAAGAACTGAATGTGCAAAAGGATAAAACCAGTATTTTGAATCCCATGTTTTCTCCCATCGTGCATGGGAACTTGAATATCAGAGGAAACAGGAGATGCGACAAAATCAGCCTGCTCGGACTAAGAAAAAATCATATGATATAGAATTATAATTTCTTTAAAAAGAGGCGCATGGATCAGCAAATCCATACGCCTAATTTATATATTGTTATTATTCCTTACGAATTCTTTCAACTACACTTTCCTGACTCATCTTTTCAAACTGATACTTTGGTATCACATACGCAATCCCAACCAAAATTGGAATCATAAGCACACATGGCACTATCGTAAGATGCAGCCGGAAGAAAAATGCCGTACCGAGCGTATTTATTAAAATCTGCTTTGCTCCAACCACAACTAACAATACTGCAATCATAAATGCGCCTCCCAAATATAGGAATCCCTCAGCCACTAGCATTTTTGATATCTGTTTTTTCGTCATTCCAACAACTTCCAAAAGTGCCAGTTCTTTTTTTCTGCTAATTACAGAAGTTGCTGTTGTATTAAAGAAATTCATAATGCCAATAAAGGCTAAAATAACGACAAGAAAACTACCGATCATATAATATTTGCTGACAAACTGCTGAAAACTCTCCTTCATATCCAATACAGAAAAAACATTTATCATATCATTTTCTTTCAAAACATTTTTATCAATGTATTCTTTTACTTGCTTATCCTCTCCCTTCTTGGCATCGATGGCAGCATACATTGCTGATTGATTTTCTGTCTGGGTGATATACTCTTCTTCTGGGACCATTACTGTAATATAAACAGAATCTGCATACGGATAATCCAGGGAATATGGCATCATAGCTTCTCCGATCACCCCATAATCTTTCTGCTTTCCGTTTCCGTACTCCATTTTAAAAGTTTCGCCAGACTGATAATAAGAAACTGGTTGTTCTGTATATTTATCACTATAGTCCACAATCACATAATCCCCACTTTTAAACGTATCCCAGGAACATTTTTCCCCTTTCCATTCTAACATATCAAACACCGCTTCACTAATTCCGAGGAAATGAACCTTTACAGTATTATCCGCTTTTGTTTCCTCCCAGATTTGCTTTTCATAATCTGTCCAGTTTTCTTTGTTTTTTTCTGCCAATGTCTCCCACGTTTTCAAAAGTGCCGGTTCCATCTTATGTCTTTCTTCCGAATAATACACATATCCTGTTTTCTCACTTTCCGGACACTTATTCAGAATCTCTTTGATTTCAGGTGTAATACCGTTGAAATTTGTATTCGATAAAGTGTCGGTCATCTGATCCAGTTGAAAATCGGAAGCTAAAAGCACTTTTCGGTAAGAATCAAAATCATATCCCTGCACCAACATCACGATACAGTTGACAACCACCATAGAAAGAGCGATAGAAAGCATAACAATCAATCCCTTTTTCCAATTTCGTAACACATTTTGAACTGCCATCCCCCACCAGGTTACAGAAGTATTCTTTTTTATTTTCCTATGTGACTGCTCTCCTTCTGCCAAACGCAGAGCTTCCACAGGCGAAACTCTTTCCACCATTTTACAAGCCTGCAGACTGGAGAGATACACCGTTAAAAGCGTTAAAAGTATCGCTGCAAGGAAAATCAAAGGATTTGCTGATACTACTGTCTGAGCCGTTTTTCCTGCCTGTGCACTAATTTGGGCATCTGCAGTCAAGGACGGAGCCATACAAAGACCTGCAAGATAACCGAAGATCAATCCGATTGGAATCCCCACTGCTGACAATTTCCATGCCTGCATACGTACAATTTTTTTCAATTGTTTTCCTGTTGTTCCCACGTTCTTCAATAATCCGTAGGCTCTAATATCCGTTTTCACGGATATATTAAAAATATTATAAATAATTAAGTAACCAGCCAATATCACAAACAGTACCATTACAATAAGGGAAGTGAATGAAAATGAATCCTCTTCAAAAAGATTATATGCCGGATTGATCTCCAATCCTGTCCCTGCTTTCGTAAATCCTGCTGTCTTAGATATATTTTCTGTTTTCTTTTCCAGATTCCAAAGATTCTTGTACCAGACAGAATACTCCTTTCCCCCATTATAGATACCATTTTCTAATTCTTTCTGTGTAACAGGATAACAATTCTCCTTCGCATAGGCTTCAGATACCCAGACCATCTGACCTAAAACAGCCTTATCACCCTGCCAAAATCCACATATCTGGAATGTATCTGTTTTGTATTGTTTCAGCATTGGATTTACTTCCCACGTCAGCGTGACTTCTTCCCCAATCTTTGGTGTAACTCCCAGTGCTTCCAGTACCAAGCTGCTGACTGCTACTTCATTTTCCTTCTCTGGCAGTCTTCCTGTAGTTGGCAGACAATTAAAGCTTTCTGCCATATTTTTATCTGCATATCTAACTTCTACTGAAAAGCCAAAATGTTTATCTCTTCCTGCTCCCAGAAAAATGCCTGTTCCATATCGTTCCACCTCATCACTTTGTTCTATTGTTTTTTGCAATCTCTCCGCATCTTCTTCTGACAAATTCTGCGCAATAGCATGGGATGAATCCATAAATTGCTTAATTTCCGTTGCTCTTTTGGAAAGTATCATGGATACGCTCCCCACAAAGAGGCTTGTAAATAACAGTGATGTCAACATGATTGCAATAACGGCAATAATATTTCTTGCTCGGTTCATTTTCATAAAACGTTTCGTCAATAATCGTAACGTTTCTTTATTCTCTACTTTTACCATATAATCGCCCTCACTATACCAAACCACTGTCTGAAACAATTTTTCCGTCTTCAATCTGTAAAATCCTGTCAGCCATCTGGGCAATCTCCTCATTGTGAGTAATCATTACAATCGTTTGATGAAAACGCTTACTGGTGACTTTTAAAAGTCCCAATACATCCTGACTCGTTTTGGAGTCCAGATTGCCTGTCGGTTCATCTGCCAGCAAAATAGCAGGTTTTGCCGCTAATGCTCTTGCGATTGCCACTCTTTGCTGCTGACCCCCTGACAGTGCACTTGGAAGATTTTCCAGTTTTGTCCGAATACCCAGTGTATCTATAATTTCATTTACATAACCTTTTTCAATCTTTTTTCCATCCAGTTTTACAGGAAGAACAATATTTTCCCATACATTCAGCATCGGAACCAGATTATACTGTTGAAATACAAATCCAATATTTCTACGCCTAAAAATAGTAAGCTCTTCATCTGGCATATGGCTTAAATTCTGTCCGTCAACAATGACCTGACCGGATGTTGGATTATCCAAACCACCAATGATATGAAGCAATGTAGACTTTCCACTTCCAGAGGTTCCAACAATCGCTACAAATTCCCCTTTTTCTACTTCCAGGTTTATACCATCAAGAGCCCTGACTTCTGTTTCTCCCTGCCCATATATTTTTCGTAAATTTACTGCTTTTAATATATTCATGTCATCCTCCCATCAAAAAAGCCTGTATTGATCTTTACAATACAGACTTTATCATAACAATGTCTCCATCTGGTTTCTGAAATGTCACAGTTTTGATACTATTCCTTCTTTGCTATCGGAAGAAACACAGAAAATGTAGAACCCTTTCCTCTCTTTGATGTCACTTTTATATACCCCTTTTGTGCCTGAATGATCTCTCTTGCAAGGAATAAGCCAATTCCTACTCCTGGCTGGTCTGCCACTGACAGACTCCGATAAAACCTTCCAAATATCTTTGGTATTTCTTCTTTTTCTATTCCAATGCCATCATCAATGATATCAATCTTTACAAAAAAAGAATACTGCTCGACTTTTATCTGAACATTTCCCCCACATGCTGTGTATTTAATCGCATTGTCTACAATATTTCCGAGTGCCTCCACGGTCCATTTTGCATCACACATAGCATGTAAATCCGTGTCAAATAGACTCAGGGAAATATCCTTCTCCATTGCTTTTACATTAAACTGCTGCTGTACGGATGCAAACATCTGTGCAATAGCAGTATCCTCCGGATGTACTGCTATAATTCCGCTCTCCATTCGTGATAATTGGACCAGTGATTGTATCAGAAAATCCAATTTCTCCGTCTGCTCCAAAATGGTAGCTATCTCCTCTTGATTTTCATTACTCACTTCAGAGAGTATTTCTCCATAGACTTTCAGATTTGAAATGGGAGTCAGTGTCTGATGCGCAATATCTGAAATAAGTTTTTGTATCACTTCTTTCTGTTCCTGTTGATTTTTTTTCGCCAGAAAACTACTGTCTATATATTGTTTCATGCTGTTTTCAAGAGCAGAATACTTTTCTTCTGATATTTCTGTCCGTTCCAGTTCTCCATCTATTGCACAATCCAGCATTCGCTGCAGCCGGTTAAAAAGCTTTTTTTCTTTCTGATAAAAAAAGCTGTACCAAAAAACTCCGCTCAGGACAAATATAACTACAATCAACATAATTATTTCTATCATCCATTCACCGCCCATGTATAACCAATTCCATAAACCGTCTTGACATATTCAGGCTTCTGCGTATCATCTTCTAATTTGTCTCTGAGGCGTTTGACTGCAACAGTCAGAGCATGAGCATCCACAAACTCTGTATCTCCCTGCCATACCTCGTCAATCAGATATTCCCGTTTCAATACTTTTCCTCTGTTTTCACACAGCACTCTAAGGAGCTTTTGTTCTGTCTTACTAAGTTCAATAGGTTCTCCATCTTTGAAAAATTCCATTTTATCGAAATAGAACTCAAATCCATTAAGCTCCATAGAATTATTAGCTGTTGCCTCTTTATTTCTAAGCTGTACAGACACTCTTGCACGCAAAACCATCAAGCTAAACGGTTTCGTAATATAATCATTTGCCCCAGCTTCCAATCCTGTTACAATATCTACTTCCATGTTATTTACTGTAAGCAGAATAATCGGCACCTGACTGTTTTTCCTTATTTCTCTTACAAAATCAATCCCATTCCCATCCGGCAAGTTCACATCTAACAAAACCAATGTGATATCTTCCTTTTTCAAGATCTCTCTAGCCTCCTGCAAAGTTCTGCACTGATAAAAGAAATAAGCATCATTCTTTAAAGCCAGACGGATTCCATCATTTAATTTTTTGTCATCTTCAACAATCAGTAACTTTTCACTCATATTTTCTCTGCTTTCTTACAAATTACGCTAATTGTATCATTGTCAGTTTTATAAATCAAATCATTAAATCAAAATCTCCGGCAGAATTTATCTTATAAACAGCCAAAAGCTCCCGAAGGAGCTTTCTACGCTTTAAATATACACTAATTCTTTCAACACATAATCTTTGATTTCCTGATAGGCTGCTTTCAACTCGGCACTGGTGGCATCCAGCTCGTCCAGGTCTAAGTCGATCTCTATCGTGTCATCCGGTTTTTGCGCGAGCAACGAGGCAAGCCGAGATGCTTGCATCTCGATTTGCCGACTGCTGCGTTCATCGAGACAAGTACTCTTGTCTCGATGTTGGGACAAAAGAACAACCGTCTCGACGTGCGGTGTCGTTTTTCACTGCTTTAACAGTACGCGAACCCGCATAGTTACTGAGTTTTTACCCCCTTTGACAGGTTGCTAATATCTGCAATCATAAGGTTAAGACATGGCGTACAGACCGTTTGACTTTGCAAACGTGTGGCGGGTACGCCGATATTTTGTAACACTTTTATAATACAAAATTATTCTAAATACTGCTACCAAATTTGGTAATATATCAGTACGCCGATTTGTTTTGGACATTTTTGCGAATGGCATTAACACCCTTTCAATGTTCACTTTTATTGAAACCGATATTTTCCTTTTCCATGTCCTGTTACAGGTACGATTACCTCACTATCAACCAACAGTTTTATTAACTTGGAAGCTCCTGATGGCTTTAATCCAGTAATTTCTTCAACTATCGTTCTTCCGAAACAATTTTCTTTTCCACATTTTGAAAATATTTCTACTGTATGATTTATTGTTTTTTCTGAAATCGTATCTGAGAAAGAAAGTAATTTATTTCGAATGTCCACTTTTGTGCTTTCAATGTCCACTTCTCCACTCTCAATGTCCACTTTTACTCTTTCAATGTCCACTTCTGCAAACCTTCCACTAATGTGCATCGTACGATTATGAAGTTCATTCTTCTCATCCAACAATAAATTTCTTAATTTATAGGCTTATTTTCATAATATGTTCTAGCAGATATACCCCTCAACCCCGCTTAAACTAGGCATTTCTTAGAGAGGAGACAGACCGTCTCCACATGATAAGTTCCCGGGAACAAATCCACCCCGCTGATCTTCTCCACTTTATATCCACGTCCCTGTATCATCTCCAGATCCCGTGCCAGACTGGTCGGTTTGCATGCGATATACACCAGACGCTCCACTCCGAAATTCAGGATCTTCATAAGTGCCTTCGGATTCACACCGTCTCTCGGCGGATCGAGCATGATCAGATCCGGAACTTCCCCCAGTTCATCAATGACTTTCAATACATCCCCGGCCCAGAATGTACAATTGTCCAGATTATTTAACTTCGCATTTTCTTTTGCTGCTTCTACCGCTTCTTCTACAATCTCCACACCAACCACTTTCTTCGCAACCGGTGCGAGGATCTGTGCGATCGTTCCCGTTCCGCTGTACAGATCAAAGACAACTTTTTCATTCGTATCTCCGATGTATTCTCTGGCTGTCTCATACAAGACTTCCGCTCCCAGCGAATTAGTCTGGAAGAATGAGAATGGTGTGATCTTGAATTTTAATCCAAGTAATTCCTCGTAGAAATAATCCTGTCCGAACAGGACTTCTGTTCCTTCGTCTTTTACGACATCTGCAAGGCTGTCGTTCTTTGTATGCAGGATTCCGACCAATGTTCCATCAAAGTTCACTGCTGTCATCTTTTCCAGCCATGCAGCCTTGAATGTCTGGATTTTTTTCATTGCCTCTGCCGGATCAACTCCGAGTTCTGCCGTATCGGATGCTGTGACCAGATCCACCAGGATCTCTCCTGTCTTTACTGCTTTTCTTACCAGTAGGTGGCGGAAATATCCGACATGACGCATGCGGTGATAATATGGAAGTCCCGATTCTCCCGCACATTCCAGTGTACATGCAAGAATCTTTCTGTAATCTTCATCTACGATCTGACAATCTGTCACATTTACAATATCATGAAAACTTCCGCGTTTATGCATCCCAAGTGCCAGTGGTCCGTCTTTGTATTCATCTCCGAATGAAAATTCCATCTTGTTGCGGTACTCGGTCCTGACAGGACTTGGTTTAATGCCTTCCCAGATATACTCCCCGTCTACCGCTTCATCCATCATTTTTTTCACCTGCTCATTCTTCATGGCAAGCTGCTCTTCATACGGAAGATTCTGATAAGTACAGCCTCCGCACTGTCCGAAATGTGGACAGGCTGACGGAATCTCGCTGGCTGACGGTTCCAGTACTTCCAGAAGACGCCCTTCTGCCTTTCCTTTTCTGATCTTATTGACAGAAAACCTTACCTTCTGTCCCGGCACGCCATTCTTTACGACTACCCATCTGTCTTCTTCCGGCAGATAAATGCGCCCTTTATTTGGAAATTCTACGGATTCTATAATTCCTTCGTATACCTGTCCTTTTTTCATATCTATCCTTTCTGTCATAGCTTTTATCTATTGCAATTTATTTCATTAT
This sequence comes from Dorea sp. BIOML-A1, assembly GCF_009875615.1. Classification (NCBI taxonomy): domain Bacteria; kingdom Bacillati; phylum Bacillota; class Clostridia; order Lachnospirales; family Lachnospiraceae; genus Dorea; species Dorea sp. BIOML-A1. The sequence goes on along the minus strand of NZ_WWSA01000032.1, from coordinate 12,616 downwards.
CTTTACTATTTCTGGTTCTGTCTCTTGTTCCGCTTTTCTATCCTTTATATACTGCTTTCAGGATTGTCCCTTCCTGTTCCACTTTCACATGTTTCAAACTTTTCACATACTGATTGAACTGGGAATATCCATAATCGCGGATCTTAAAGTCTTTGTATTTTTCATACATTTTATTTCCCAGTGTACTGAGTTCTACTCCGGATCTTCCCGACTTTTTCACAATCTGTACGACGTAGCTGTCGATATTTTCCTTCAGATCCTGATCCTCTCTTAAAGTAACCGACACAATATTTCCATGTTTTACCATCTGGATTCTTGTGAATTCCTCCAGAAACTTGGACAGCATATTATACCCGTAGCTCCGCACATCAAAGTCCGGGTAAAGACTGACCAGACGGCTTCCTACTTCACCGAGTCCGGTTGGCTTATTGATATCCTGATTCTCAATGATCATCTTAATGATCGCATCTTCAATCTTCTCTTTACTTCGTCTGTCATGTGTTGTCTCGCTCTTCGATGTTCCCGGATTCTGCTCACTCATCAGATTTTCCAGAATCGTAAACTTATCACACGCTTTCCTGAATGGCTCCGGAGTCTTATTTTCTCCCATGCCAATAACCATCTTTCCGCTCTCTCTAAGACGGCTGACGAGTCTTGTAAAGTCGCTGTCACTGGATACAATGCAAAATCCATCCACATCATTCGTATACAGGATATCCATCGCATCAATGATCATAGCTGAATCGGTAGAATTCTTTCCTTGTGTATAACTAAACTGCTGGATCGGCGTGATCGAGTTTGTCAGAAGTTCATCTTTCCAGCTTGAATGCTGTGTGCTCGTCCAGTCTCCGTATATTCTTTTATATGTAATGATCCCATATTTTGACAATTCTGTCAGGATCGGCTTAATGTATTTTGCTGATACATTATCTGCATCAATCAGTAGTGCATAACACTGTTCCTGCATACCTTCTCTCTCTTCTTTCTATAAATATTACTGAATTTTCCATGCGGACGCACTTGAGATTGCAAAAGAAAAGCAGGCCAGTCGCCTTTCTTTTACCAGATCGGTTTCTAACCTGCCTCTTTCTTCACTTATTCATCCGCCCGGTTCTTATACCTGATCGTCATCATCGAAAAAGTCATCGTCGAAATCATCGTCATCAAAATCATCCTCGAAGTCTTCCAGGTAATCCGGGGTAAAGAAGCAATATACTGCATAAGCGATTCCTGCAACTGCAGCTACAGCTCCGACTACTGCCAGAATCCAGAGTACGGTCTTGCCGTGTTTGTCCTCTTCTTTTTTATTCATCAGTTCGCTAAGCTTGGATGCTGCAATAATATCTTCTACTTTACTCATGCTCCCACGTCCTTTCCTCTGCTCTTTCGGCAAATCATTCTTTACTTATTATAACACTTTACGTAGTGTATGACTACTTATTTTTCAGATTTTTCTCCTGTAACCCGGATAGATTCCGGATTGTTATACTTTCTGAAGTCTTGCAAATGTGGCAAACATCTTCTTCGTTCCGGGTCCGTCGAAGTGAACTGTTACTTCATAATCACGTCCGCCTTCAATGATTGCAGTTACCGTTCCTTCTCCGAATTTGATATGTCTGACACGGTCTCCCACTCCGTAAGGAAGCTTCCCGTCTTTTGGTGTCCCGAACTGCTGTACCGGCTTTGATGCGGTAAATGCCTTCGTCTTAAATGTTTCTTTCGCCTGCATGAAAGAGGTCTTCACCCTTACCTGCTCACTTTCTTCTTTCTTCTCTTTTTTTGCTGATGATCCTGTCTCCAGAAGTTCCAATGGGATTTCTTTTAAGAAACGGGACATCTTCTTATACTGTGTCTCCCCATGTACCATACGTTTTCTTGCACAGGTCAGTGTCAGATCTTTCTCTGCTCTTGTGATTCCTACATAACATAATCGTCTTTCTTCTTCCAGTTCTGCCGGATCGTCTGCTGTGATCGTCATATAGCTCGGAAACAGTCCGTCTTCCATTCCTGCCAGATATACATGTGGGAATTCCAGACCTTTTGCACTATGTAATGTCATCAATACGACATAATCCGTACTTTCATCCAGACTGTCGATATCTGCTACCAAAGCTACATCCTCAAGAAATCCTCCAAGTGTCGGTGCTTCATTCTGTAGCGCACAGCTTTCTTCATAAGCAGCGATCTTATTGCGGAGTTCGTCTATATTTTCAATTCTTGATGTTGCCTCTTCACTCTCACATTCGTGGATCAGCGCATCGATATAACCAGTTTCTTTGATAACTTCCTCCAACAGTTCCAATACACTCATGTCTTCTGTATCATTCTTAAAATGCTCGATCATTGCAACGAACGATTCCAGTTTTGCCTGTCCTCTTCCGATGTTCGGGATCAGGTCTACGGCACGAAGTGCATCATAGAAGCTGCATTCTCTGGTTGATGCATATTCCTGCACACGGTTGATGCTGGTCAGTCCAATTCCACGTTTTGGAACATTTACAATACGTCTGACAGCCAGATCATCTCTTCCGTTATCAATCGTCTTCAGATACGCAAGAAGATCCTTGATCTCGCGTCTCGCATAGAAGTTCACACCGCCGATGACTTTATATGGGATGCTGTCACGGACAAAACGCTCCTCGAACATACGGGACTGCGCATTGGTGCGGTAAAGGACTGCATTATCTTTGTAGCTGCAGAGTTCTTTATTGACATGACGTCTGATGTCACCGACTACATATTCTGCCTCTTCATAAGCAGAATCAAACTGACGTAACTGAATCATATCTCCATCTTCATTCTCTGTCCAGAGTGTCTTATCCTTTCTTCCCTGATTGTTCCGGATCACGGCATTGGCTGCATTCAGGATATTGCCGGTAGAACGGTAATTCTGCTCCAGCTTGATCACTCTGGTATCTTCAAACACATGTTCAAAATCTAGAATGTTCTTAATGTTCGCGCCGCGGAACTTATATATGGACTGGTCATCGTCTCCAACCACACACAGATTACGGTACTTGGATGCCAGCAGACGGATCAGTTCGAACTGTACTGTATTTGTATCCTGATACTCATCTACCATGATATAACGAAAACGCTCCTGATAATATTCCAGTACATCTTTCTGTGTCTGGAAAAGCTGCACGGTCTTAAACAACAGATCATCAAAATCTAATGCATTATTTGATCGGAGCTGTTTTTCATATTCTTCATATACTTCTGCAATTTTTTTCCGGCTGTAATCTCCTTCCGCACGCATACGGTATTCCTGTGGCGTCACCAGTTCATCCTTTGCTTTGGAAATCTCTGACAACAGTGCTCTTTCCCGGAACATCTTCGTATCTATCTGCAGAAGCTTACAGACCTCACGCATCAGTGTCTTTTGATCGTCACTGTCGTAGATTGTAAAGTTGGTATCATATCCGAGCAGATCGATATGGCGTCTTAAGATACGCACGCACATGGAATGGAAGGTGCTTACCCATATACTCTCTGATCCGTATCCAACCAATTTGTCGACACGTTCCCTCATCTCTCCGGCTGCTTTATTCGTAAATGTAATTGCAAGGATATTCCATGGATTCACCTGCTGCTCTTCAATTAAGTAAGCAATTCTGTGTGTCAGAACACGGGTCTTTCCGGATCCTGCTCCTGCAAGAATCAGAAGTGGTCCTTCTGTATGGAACACTGCTTCTCTTTGTTGTTCATTTAATGTATCGTATATACTCAATCTTATGGTTTCCTTTCTTTCCGGTTTTTTATTCTTCTTTTTTCTTTCCGGCCTGTTCTGCTTTCGTCATGGATTCATGCTCTCTTTTTATTTCGCTATAAAGAGCCGTTGATGTCCAGTTCTGATTCTTTGCAGTAACGATTGCCTTCAGCGGAACCTGTACTTTTTCTTTTTTCATTTGGAATAATAGCTTATCCAATATCCGATTGTCTGCCAGTAGCATGACAAGCATCTCTTCTTCAAAGTCTGTGATTTCTTCATTCTTTTCATTGTCTGTCCCGGAAATTTCCTCTCTTGATGCCTCTTCCGCCACTTCTTCTTTCAGTCCGGTCAGTACTCCGATTGTCTTTGAATACTCTTCTTTTTCCACATATTTCACACGAAAACCAAGAAAACTTCCCAGCATGCCGATCTTTCTTCCCTTTTTCGTGCCTTTCAGATTATAACATAGCATGATTGATTTCATATGCATTCTACCCCTTTTCGAATGTCTGTTTCCATTATAGTTGCTTTGTCCGGGTTCTGCAAGAAACAATTTGGGACGGAGGATTTTAAAAAATCCTCCGTCCCAAATAAAAAAATGTCCTGTCCCTTTTTCATTTTCATTCATCATCCGATTCATTTACGCGCTGATCGCATTTCCCGTATACAGCTGATAATATCTGCCTTTCTCTTCGATCAGTTCATCATGTGTACCACGCTCAATGATTCTTCCCTGTTCCAGTACCATAATGCAGTCAGAATTGCGGACTGTCGATAATCTGTGGGCAATAACAAATGTTGTCCTTCCACGCATCAGCTTATCCATTCCATCCTGTACGATCCGTTCCGTTCTGGTATCGATGGAACTGGTTGCTTCATCAAGGATCAATACCGGAGGATCAACAATAGCGGCTCTTGCAATTGCCAGAAGCTGGCGCTGTCCCTGGCTTAAATTTGCTCCGTCTCCGGTCAGCATCGTATCATAGCCTTTCGGAAGTCTTCGGATAAAGCTGTCGGCATTTGCAAGCTTTGCTGCTGCCACGATCTCTTCATCGGTCGCATCCAGTTTGCCAAAGCGGATATTGTCGCGCACCGTTCCGGTGAATAAATGTGTATCCTGCAGAACAATCCCAAGTGAATGTCTGAGATCCGCTTTCTTAATCTTGTTAATGTTGATTCCATCATAACGGATCTTGCCGTCCTGGATATCATAAAAACGATTGATCAGATTGGTGATCGTCGTCTTACCTGCTCCGGTCGATCCGACGAATGCAATCTTCTGTCCCGGTTTGGCATATAATTTGATATCATGCAATACAATCTTCTCATCATTATAACCGAAATCCACACCATTGAATACGACTTCACCTTTCACCTCCACATAATCCACACTGCCATCATTCTGATGTGTATGTTTCCATGCCCAGCGTTCGGTTCTTTCTTCACACTCTGTAAGCTTTCCGTCTTCTTCTTTCGCATTGACCAGTGTTACATAACCTTCATCCAGTTCTTCTTTTTCATCCATCAGCTTAAAAATACGGTCGGCCCCGGCCATTGCCATAACAATTGCATTCATCTGCATACTGATCTGGTTGATCGGCATACTGAAGCTCTTATTAAATGTCAGGAAGCTTGCCAAACCTCCGAGGGTAAAACCTCCGACCTTTCCAAGTGCCAGCACACCCCCGATGATCGCACAGATCACATAACTGATATTTCCGATTTGTGCATTGATCGGTCCTAAAAAATTGGCAAATGTATTGGCTTTGTCTGCACTGACATATAGTTCATCATTCAACTTTTTGAAGTTCTGCATGTTCTCCTCTTCATGGCAGAATACCTTTACCACCTTTTGTCCGTTCATCATCTCTTCGATATAACCGTTCACAGTTCCCAGGTCTTTCTGCTGTTTTGCAAAATATGCCCCGCTCTGTCCGGCAGATTTCTTTGAACAGAATACCATGATTCCGACCATGATCATCGTTACGACCGTAAGTGGGATACTTAAGATCAACATACTGACAAATACACTGATGATCGTAATCCCACTGTTCAGAAGCTGCGGCATACTCTGGCTGATCATCTGTCTTAATGTATCAATATCATTCGTATATACCGACATGATATCTCCATGTGCATGCGTATCAAAATACTTGACCGGTAGTTTCTCCATATGAGAGAACAGATCATTTCTTAAGTTGCGTAGTGTCCCCTGCGTCACATTGACCATCAGACGGTTATAACCAAATGTTGCCAGTACACCCAGTGCATAAAATGCTGCTACTCTGGCGATCGCATGTGCAAGCGGTGTAAAATTGGGATTATCTGATAATAAAAATGGTGTGATATATTCGTCGATCAGGTTCTTCATGAACATCGTTCCCTGCACATTGCAAAGAACACTGACAACAATCAATACTACTACACTGATGCAGTGAAACTTATAATCTTTTAATACATATTTCATAAGGCGGAGGAATAATTCACCCGGATTTTTTACCTGTGCTTTCATTCCTCTCGGCTGTCTTCCCGGCCCCGGCATCTTATTCACCCTCCTTCTCGTCAAAATCTCCGCCACCACTGGTCTGTGATTCATAGACTTCACGATAGATATCATTCTGTTCCAATAATTCTTCATGTGTACCGAATCCATTGACCTTACCGTCTTCCATAACGATGATACGGTCAGCATCCTGTACGCTTGAGATTCTCTGTGCGATGATCAGTTTCGTTGTATCCGGAATTTCTTCACGAAACGCTCTTCGGATCTTCGCATCTGTTGCAGTATCTACCGCACTGGTACTGTCATCCAGAATCAGTACTTTTGGCTTCTTAAGTAGTGCTCTTGCAATACATAGTCTCTGCTTCTGACCTCCGGATACGTTACTTCCGCCCTGCTCGATGTAGGTCTCATATCCTTTCGGGAAACGGTCGATGAACTCATCCGCACATGCAAGTTCACACGCGTGTCTGCATTCTTCCAAAGTTGCTTCCTTGTCTCCCCAGCGGAGATTATCAAGGATTGTTCCGGAGAACAGCACATTATTCTGCAAGACTACTGATACCTGATCACGAAGCACTTCCATATCATAATCTTTGACATTTCTGCCACCGACCAGTACTTCGCCTTTCGTCACATCGTACAGACGACTGATCAAGTTAACCAGACTCGTCTTGGCACTTCCTGTTCCTCCGATGATTCCGATCGTCTCACCGGAGCGGATCTTCAGATTAATATCTTCCAGTACCGGTTCGTCACTGTCCTTTTTATACGCAAAGTCCACATGACGGAATTCAATACTTCCATCTTCTACTTTCATGGTCGGATGTTCCGGATTCTTAAGATCACTCGTCTCATTTAACACTTCGGAGATACGTCTCGCACTTGCCATACTCATAGCGACCATGACAAATACCATCGACAACATCATCAGACTCATCAGAATATTCATGCAATATGTAAGAAGACTCATCAGTTCTCCTGTCGTCAGGGAATCACTTGCGATCATCTTTGCTCCGAACCAGCTCACTAACAGGATACAGGTGTATACCGCCGTCTGCATCATCGGTGCATTGAATACCAGATTTGTCTCTGCTTTTACAAAAATGTTATAGATATTCTCACTTGCTCTTCGTAACTTAGATGTCTCCTGTTCCTCTCTTACATATGCCTTCACGACACGGATCGCAGATACATTCTCCTGCACGGATTCATTCAGATCATCGTACTTTGGAAATGCCTGCTGGAAATACTTTGTCGCATGGCTCATGATCAGGAACAATAAAATTCCAAGAATAATTACCGCTACAAGATAGATACATGCCAGTCTCGCATTGATTGTAAATGCCATGACCATCGCACAGATCATACTGGCCGGTGCTCTGGTGAACATACGCAGGATCATCTGATATGCATTCTGTATATTGGTTACATCCGTTGTCATTCGGGTTACAAGTCCTGCTGTGCTGAATTTATCAATATTTGAAAATGAAAATGTCTGAATATTGTTAAACATAGCCTCTCGTAAGTTCCTTGCAAATCCCGCCGATGCTTTTGCACCGAATCTTCCGCCCATCATTCCGGCGAATAATCCGATGACCGCCGCAACAACCATGATTCCGCCGACTTTGTAGATGTGGTGGATATCCCCGGTATTGACCCCTTTATCAATAATTGATGCCATCAGATATGGGATGATCATCTCCATCAATACCTCAAGGATCATAAAGAGCGGAGTTGCAATGGATGCTGCTTTAAATTCTTTAATCTGTTTTGCTAATGTCTTAATCATTCCATTTACGCCCTTTCTGTTTCGTTTCTTGTTTTATAGTTACATTTATAACTCCGATTTTCCGGATTACCTGACTTCATATTTCTTCACATTCTGATTAATCTGGTCTAATACCTTATAAAAAATATGAAGTTCTTCTTCTGATATGCCTTCGGAAAGCTCTTCTTCGATATGCTCCACAATATCCTCAAAAGATTCCTGACTTGCAATTCCTTTTTCTGTCAGGATTACTTTTTTTAACCTGGCATCCTGTTTTACCGATTCTCTTCTTACGAATCCCTTCTTTTCCATCAATTGAAGCAGATTCGTAACTGTAGATCTACCTACTGCAAATCTTTGTTCAATATCCTTCTGAAAAATATCCTGCTCCCGGTTCTCATACAGATACCGTATGATCCAGCCATGCATCATCGTCACTTCATCCACTCCGGACTTTCTCACATGTGCAGACAGATTCCTTGACAATTTCAGATCCGCACAGTGTATCTCCGGTCCGATCTTTCTTCCTTTTCTTTCCACATTACCATCCTTTCCGTTCAATTGTTCGCATTCAAATTGTTTGTTATCAAATTGTTTGTTGGCGAACTTATTTTATCATATCCAATTAAAATGTCAATAACTTCTCCGATATTCAGCCGTATTTTCCAGACATTTTCTGCAACGTGTATAAAAAACGCTTGCCATCTAGTTTTCAAAACTATATAATAATTACATTGAGGTGATAAAAAATGACAATAGACACAAAAGATATGCTGAACAGCATTTTATCAAGCATCTCACGGATTGATTACGTGAGACCCGATGATATTCCGAATATAGATTTATACATGGATCAGGTTACTACCTTTATGGAAAAAGAACTGGCATCCAGTAAACGTCATGAAGATGATAAGATCCTTACCAAAACCATGATCAACAACTATGCCAAGAACAATCTTCTCCCTCCACCTGTGAAGAAGAAGTACTCCAAAGAGCATCTGCTGATAATGATCTTTATCTATTATTTTAAAAATTTTCTTTCTATTAAAGATATTGAAACTATGTTAGAACCGATTACGGATAAGTATTTTGACACAGATCAGGATTTTGATATCACTTCTATCTATAAAGAAGTATGCGAACTGGAAAAGTCCAGAATTCCGGAATTTGAAAAAGAAATTATCCGCTCTTATAATTCTTCTAAAAAATGTTTTGATGAAGCACCGGAAGATGACAGGGATTCTCTGCAGTTGTTTGCATTTATCTGTAACCTGAGTTTTGACATCTATGTTAAAAAGCAGATTGTAGAAAAGCTTTTGGATAATTTCCCCGATCTGCTTCACTCTGAAAATACCGGTGTCAAAAAGGATTCGGTCAAAAAAAAGAAATAAGACCGCACGTCTTATTTCTTTTTTGCTTCTGCATTCTTGCCAAATGCATCTGCACTGTTTTTTCGCACTTTATTCTGCTTTTTCGTCTTTGACTTCCCCAAGTCCAATTCTCTCGAATACCATGTCATATCCGTCATTACCGTAATTCAGCGAACGGTTCACACGACTGATCGTTGCTGTTGAAGCGCCTGTCTTTTCTGCAATCTCAAGATAAGTCTTGTGTTCTCTTAACATCTTTGCAACTTCAAAACGCTGTGATAATGAAAGCAATTCATTAATCGTACAGATATCTTCAAAAAATGTATAACACTCCTCTTTATCTTTGAGGCTTAAAATTCCCTGAAACAGATAATCAACCGCCTCTGTTCTGATTTTCTTACTCATAGCATTATCTCCTTCGTAGCAGATTCATTACTTTTACATTTTAACACACTAAAATTGCGAAGTCTATAGTTTTTTCCCATGTTTTATACATGCTTTTAATTTTTCCAGTGAAACATTGGCAACCAATTCTTCCGGAAAATCTGTTTCTCTCAATATTTCTTCCGCATATGGATACTCTGCAATATCTGTATCCACATGTGAATCACTGCCAAGCACGATCATCACTCCCTGTGCTTTACATTCCTTTACCATCTCCAGACAGTTCTCTTTTGTATTTTCTCGAAATCCTTCCGGACGCAGTGATGAATTATTTACTTCCAGTAATGTTCCGGTTTCTTTTGCTTTTTTTACCAGACGCTTCATATCTACAGGAAATCTCCCGTCGTCCGGATGTCCAATGATGTCCACATACGGATGTTCCATTACTTTCTCATATGCTGCGGTTACATTGTCTATTGTCCGTTCATCTTTAAAACACGGCATATGAATACTGGCGATTGCAATATCAAGTCTTTCAAGAACCGAATCCGGGAGATCGGTCTCCCCCCGCGCATTCATGATATTCAGTTCTGTTCCTAATAACAGCTCAATCCCGTATTTTTTTCTTGGAACAATTCTTAAATTTTGAAAATAGAACAAATGACAAGTTCCGGGCATCTCTGGTGCATGTTCCGTAATTGCAAGTCCCTTCAGCCCTTTATCCGCTGCTGCTTGCGCCATCTCATTCAGCGTATTATATGCATGTCCACTTGCGAGCGTATGCGTATGTGTGTCAATTTCTACTCTCATTTCCTGCTTCTCCTTCCTGTTGTATTTCATCAGATCTTCTTTATCTGTTATTTTTATTTGTTATTTTAAATTGTAACTTTTCTTCTTTTCAGCTTTAACGCTCTAATATTTCACAACATGAAGTATTATACCGTATAATTTTCTTTTTTTCTACCCATTCTATACCGGAAAGCAGGTTTTCCTCTTTTTTTACTAAATAACCACCATTTATTCACCCCTCTAATATATCTGAATTATAAAGGAGTTTTTATTATGAAGAAACATGAAAAAAAGACTGTAAATGTAAACCCATTATCCAACCAGGAACTCATTGATTCTTACGATTATCTCGCAACTGCTGCCTCTTCTCATGACTGTACCGGTCTGATTCCTTCTGCACCTCTTAATCCTGCGGAACTGGATTCGTATGAGGAACTTTATCCATTCCTTCCTCCGGTCTCATCCGCAGATGATGCTCCGGAGCAGGCTCCGCCTTCCGGTAAAAATCCATCTGATATTAAGGGTTAATGTCCATCTGAAAATACTCTGCAAAATACCTGTTTTTTCTTGACATGCCTTCCAATCACAGCTAATCTTATAGAAGTATAAAAAATATATTATATATATTGAGAGGTAACTGATCATGAAAAACATACTAATGATAGCAACCGGTGGTACGATTGCATCCAAAGAGGGGGATCTTGGATTGACACCGGCTGTGACAGGGGAAGAACTTGCAGCCAGCGTACCGGGAATCAAAGACATCTGTCATCTGGAAATACTTCAACTTATGAACATCGACAGCACCAATATGCGTCCACGTCAATGGCTGATGATCCGTGATGCAATCATGGAAAATTATAACAACTACGATGGGTTTGTCGTTCTTCATGGAACAGACACCATGGCATATACTGCTGCCGCCCTGTCTTATCTGATCCAGGACAGTGTAAAGCCAATCGTACTGACCGGTTCCCAGAAACCAATGGCCAATCCTTATACCGATGCAAAGATCAATCTGTTCCAGAGTATTTTGTATGCTGCCGACGATCTTTCCTGCAATGTCTGCATTGTATTTAACGGAAAAGTTGTTGCCGGAACCCGCGGACGTAAGCAGCGCACCAGAAGTTTTGATGCATTTGACAGTATGAACTTCCCTGAACTTGCCATTATCCGTGACAGCCGCATCATCCGTTACTATACGGAAGAACGTCCCGCTCCTCAGGATTTGAAATCTTACGCAAGTCTTAATGACCGTGTCTTTGTGCTGAAACTGACTCCGGAAGTCAAAGCTGAGATTTTCGATCTGTTGAGTGGTCACTATGATGCTATCATCCTGGAAACCTTTGGTATCGGCGGTATCCCGGAATATGATGATTCCTTTGAAAAAGCGATCTTCTCCTGGGTAGATTCCGGCAAGACAATCGCTGTCACCACACAGGTACCGGAAGAAGGCTGTGATCTTGGCGTATATCAGGTTGGAAAAAAATTCAGTAATCATAAAGGAATCCTACAGTCCGATGATATGACAACAGAATCCATTGTTGCAAAACTGATGTGGATTCTTGGTCAGACGGATAAACAGGATGAGATTGCACGGTTATTTTATCGCGAGATCAATCACGACAGAGTCTGAGTTGATTTGGGATTTAATTTATTAACTGGGGAAGCGGCCTCTCAGTCCTTGAAGGAAACAATAGATAAGGCTTCTTGTTCAGGTTCCATACCATAAGAAACAGTTAGAGAGTCTGAATCACCTAAAAGCAAAGGAACTACGCTCAAACTCGGCATTCGCCTCAAACACGTTCGCTTCGTTCCTTTAACGGTGCTTCTGACTCTCTAATTGTTTCTAACGGCATTCCACATTCACAATAATCCTTATCTATTGTTTCCTTCAAGTCGTGACTGGCAGCGAATGTTAATAAATAAAATGCCCGGAAGTGTAACCCGGTGGAGGCCACAACCGTTACGCAATTGCCATTTAGTACCATAAAAGTGTAGTTGTTAGAGAGTAATTAACTCTAACATCTACACTTATTTTATTATAATAAGGGAAGTAGTTGGTATGACATATTGCCATTAGGATTTTC
>NZ_WWSA01000031.1:0-42071 GCF_009875615.1 Dorea sp. BIOML-A1 | reverse complement strand
GAATTGACCCGCCGATGGAACCTGAGCAGGAACGCCTTTCCAAGCTTTATTCCGGTTCGGGTATCCACAGCCTTCCTAAATTAAATCCCAATTAAATCCCAAGAAAAATTATTTGAATTCCCCCTCCGCCATAGCCTTAATCGAAGATGCATACTCCGAAGGAGTCATTCCGGACACTTTTTTGAATTGTCTGGAAAAATAATGGATGGAGGTATACCCAAGGTGTTCTGCAACCTGAGTAAAATTTAATTGCTTGGTACGTATTAATTCTTTTGCAGCATTGATCTTCAGCATTGAAAAATATTCAATGATTCCGAGATCACAATGTTCTTTGAAAATCTTTTGGAGCTGTGAACGTCCGATCAGATTGTCTTTGCAGATCTGGTCAATGGTAACATGTGTGTTCAGATGGCTTTCCAGATAGTCCGTAACACGATTGAAAACTTCGGCATCGCTTTTACTTTTTGTAGCTTTGGGGGCATCTACTTTTGAAAGTTTTTTCTGAAGAACGACCGGATTGGAATAGCGGCGGATCAGGTGGATCAGAAAATGTTCCAGATAGAGTCTGATCATCTGCTGAGATCCAAATGTATTGGAATCCTTTAAAGGCATATTCTGTAGATAAGGATCATCCAGTCTGCAGTCAAAACAGCGTCTGGCTTCTATTATAATGTCGGCAAGCAGATTACGCTCTGTCTCATCAATCCGCAAGATCCTGTCATTGAAAAAGTACATGGCATCATCATGGCATTCAAAAGAAATAACAACCAGGTTGGGCGCAATATTGCCGGTCGCTTTAACATTATGAAATTCATTGGGCTTGTGAAAAACGAGATCTCCTTTTTTTAATATCGTATGCGTTTTTCCTCTGGTTACATCAACTTCGCCTTTGTCGACACAGACAAACTCCCAGAAGTTGTGAGATTCTCCTTCAAAGCTGAAATCACTCATATATTCAAAATAATGAATACTGAAGATTCGTCCTAAAGTGATAGAATTATGTAAATCCACTCCATAGTATGCCATGCTTATTCTCCTTTGCGTGTATGTTTTACAATATGTTTTGTAAATAAAAGCAAGTCTGTGAAAATAATACTTTGTAAAATCTATACAATATGATACAATAAATTTGTTCAAAAATCAAATAACTAATGCAGATAGTGCAAATTTAGAGTTCTATAAGATAAAGATTTTTGTGCAAGTTTGTATTAGAATAGATTTAACAACAAACGATACGAAATAGGAGGAAACGTGTTATGAAAAAGAAAATTGTGAGCGCACTTCTGTGCGTGGCAATGGCAGCTTCACTGGTTGTAGGATGCGGAAGCAAATCAGGTTCAGACAGTGGAAGCAGCAAAGGTGGGGACAAACTTGTATACTGGGCTATGTGGAGTGAGGATGAACCACAGGCAAAGGTTATCAAGGAAGCTATCAGTAAGTATGAAAAAGATACTGGTGTTAAGGTTGATGTACAGTTCAAGGGACGTACCGGACAGAGAGAGGGACTGGAGCCGGCTTTGAGCGCAAAACAGCAGATTGATTTGTTTGATGAAGATGTTAACCGTGTAAACGGAAGTTGGGGAAAATACTTATTAGATCTGGAAGATATGGCTAAGGATTATGAATCTGAGCACGGTAACGAGACATTGTTCAAGATTGCACGTAATGCATATGGTCAGACACATGATGGAGATGATACATTACACAGCATTCCATATCAGCCATCTATCTTTGGTTTCTTCTACAATAAGACATTATTTACAAAAGCAGGAATCGAATCCGTACCAACTACATGGGAAGAATTAGATGCAGCTTGTGCAAAATTAAAAGAAGCAGGAATTACACCAATTACAGCAGATGATGCTTATCTGACATCATTCATTGGATATCATCTTGCAAGATATATCGGACAGGATGGAGTAAAAGCTCTGGTAACAGGAGAAGAATATAATGGCGAATCTGTAACATGGGATGATGAAAAAGTTAAAGCAGCAGCAGAAAGTTTTGCTGATTTCGCTAAGAAAGGTTATTTCTCAAAAAATATCGCAACAAACAAATATCCGGCAGGACAGAATCAGGAATTTGCTCCTGGTGATGCAGCAATCGTTATCTGCGGATCATGGCTTCCAAATGAAGCAAAAGATTCTGTAGCAGAGGATCTTGAATGGGGTTACTTCAATTATCCATCAGTTCCAGACGGAAAAGATGATAATACAGCTAACAACATTGCAAACCAGGTACTTGCAATTAACAAGGATTCTAAGATGGCAGACGAAGCATTCCAGCTTATCGAGTACATTACAACAGGTGAGTACGATAAGAAGATGACAGAAGACGCTCTTTGTATCCCAACTGACAAAGCCAATTCAGATGCATGGCCGACAGAACTCGCAGGAGTAAAAGAAGCGTTCGATGCAACAACAACTTTCTATGACTGGGCAGCAGGCGTAGAAAGCAACAATGATATCACACCTGTGCTTCAGGAAAACACACAGAAACTTGCTTCAGGCAAACTGGACGCAGCAGGATTCATCAAAGCAATGAAAGACGCAGCAGGAAAGTAAAATCAGACAGTAAAGAAAAGAGACTAGATAGTGATCAATATGGTGGCAGGGCGGTTACTACGCGGCCACCATATTTTAGTAAAAGGAGGCATATACGTGAAGAAGAATAAAAAAATGATCGTTGGGTTTCTTGCCCCGGCAGTAATCATCTTCCTCATAGTATTCCTGTATCCGATTATCAGAACCATTATGATGAGTATGTATAAGATCGAGTCAGTAACGGATACAATGGAATGGTGGACATTTGTTGGATTGGGCAACTACCAGAAGTTGTTTACGACAGCGATCTTTAAAACAGCAATGATGAACATTTTGAAAATCTGGGCACTGGGTGGAATCATCGTATTATCGGTGTCCCTGTTATTCGGAGTAATCCTGACAAGTGGAATACACGGGAAGAAATTCTTCCGTGCAATCATCTATCTTCCGAATATCGTAAGTGCGGTAGCGCTTGCAACCATGTGGCTGCAGTATGTATACAGTTCTAAATTCGGACTTTTAAAGGGTGTTTTGGATTCGCTTGGATTACATAAACTTGCGAAAACTCCATGGCTGGATTCCGATCACAAGTTTTGGGCATTGCTTTTTGCATACTGCTTCGGAATGATAGGATATCATATGTTGATCTGGATGAGTGGAATCGAAAGAATCAGCCCGGATCTTTTTGAGGCGGCAACAATTGACGGTGCGAATAAACCGCAGCAGTTCCGCTATATGACAGTGCCTCTTTTAAAAGGTGTATTTAAAACAAATATTACAATGTGGACAGTAAGTACAGCAGCATTCTTTGTATGGTCGCAATTATTCTCAACGGTTACGGCAGATAAGGCAACAATCGTACCGGTACAGTATATGTATATGCATACATTTGGCGCAGGTAATGCGGTGACAGAGAGAAATGCAGGATATGGAGCTGCAATCGGTATTATTCTGTGCGTATGTGTAGTGATCGTATTCTCAATCTGTAACAAATTGATCAAAGATGATGACCTTGAATTTTAGAAAGGAGGAGCAGTTATGGAAAAAGAAAAAAAAGTAAGACAGAAAATTAACTGGAAAAAAGAAATGAAACTGGCTCCTGGATATATCGTGATCATCTTGTGGGTTATCTTTACATTTATGCTGCTTGGATGGATTCTTGCAGCGAGTCTTTCAACAACAACTGACATTTTCGCAGGAAAAGCATTAAAGTTCCCTACAGGACTGCATTTTGAAAATTATATACAGGCATGGGGATCTGGTGGTGTGGCAACGTTCTTTATGAACTCAATGTTATATTCCCTGATATCATGTTTCCTGCTGATCCTGATCTGTGCGCCGGCAGCATATGTACTGGCGAGATTCACATTTTTGGGAAATAAAATCATTCAGACAAGTTTTGTATCGGCAATGGGAATTCCGATTACCATGATTGTGCTTCCGCTGTTTAGTATCGTTGCCAATCTTGGAATCTTGAACAGTGTATTTGCTAGCAAAGTAACATTGATCTTTCTGTATATTGGAATCAACATTCCATATACAACAATTTTTCTGCTGACATTCTTCTCGAACCTGTCTCGAACATATGAAGAGGCTGCTGCAATTGATGGCTGTCCTCCAA
The DNA here is from genome assembly GCF_009875615.1 of Dorea sp. BIOML-A1. Taxonomy (NCBI): domain Bacteria; kingdom Bacillati; phylum Bacillota; class Clostridia; order Lachnospirales; family Lachnospiraceae; genus Dorea; species Dorea sp. BIOML-A1. The sequence continues at coordinate 37,907 of NZ_WWSA01000031.1, read as the reverse complement.
CGAAGACATTCTGGAAGATTATGTTCCCGATGGCTCAGTCGGGAATCGTCACAGTTACGATTTTCAATTTTATCAATATCTGGAATGAATATTTCCTGTCATTGATCTTTGCAAACAACGATACATTACGGCCGGTAGCGGTTGGACTGTACGGAATGCTCCAGTCTATGCAGTATACAGGCAACTGGGCAGGAATGTTTGCAGCAGTTGTTATTGTATTCCTGCCGACCTTTATTCTGTATCTCTTCTTATCAGAGAAGATTATAGGTGGAGTAACGGGAGGAATCAAGGGATAGAGAGAACCTTGTAGTAGAAAGGTGGTGAAGCTGTTATACCATGTAAGGAGGTAGTCATGGTTGACAGCTTCATTTTTATATGAAGCGAAGAAAGGAAAAATTATGTCAGAATTAAGATTTGAATGGAAAAATATGCTTGCAGCAGATTTGGGAGAAGAGTCATGTGTACCAGATCTTCTTGGAGAACGGATTCTGCAGAATTCGTTAAAGTTCTATTTGGATGAAACAGATGAAATTTATGAAGGATATGGGAAAGTAGCGGATTCTTATCCATATCGTCAGAGAAATAATTACAAAAGGCAATTGAAAGAAAAGCAAATTCGTACGGCAGTATTGGAAAATAATCAGCTCAAGGCAGTATTTCTTCCAGATTATGGTGGAAGATTATGGGAACTTTGGGATAAAAATGAAAACAGGAATCTGCTTTATACGAATGACGTATTACAGTTCAGTAACCTGGCGGTACGAAATGCCTGGTTTTCGGGAGGCGTGGAATGGAATCTTGGCATTATAGGACATCAGCCGTATACGACAGAACCATTATATGTTGCAGAGACACATACCGATGAAGGAGAACCGGTACTGAGAATGTATGAGTATGAAAGAATCAGAGGGGTAACATGGCAGATGGATTTTTGGCTGGATGATGATTGCTCATATTTGAAATGTAGAATGAGAATAGTGAATGAAAGTACGGAAGTGATTCCGATGTATTGGTGGAGCAATATGGCGGTTCCGGAGTATGAACAGGGACATATAACAGTTCCTGCATCAGAAGCATATGCAGGAACAGGTGTTGAATGTCGTAAAGTATCTTTGCCAGAAGTGGATGGTGTGGATGTTTCGGATTATCAGAAAATTCCACGGAGTATTGATTATTTCTTTAATATCCCGGAAAACGAGCCGAAATATATTGTAAATGTAGATAAAAACGGAAAAGGGCTTTTACAGTTTTCGACAGGAAGACTGAAAGGAAGAAAACTGTTTTCATGGGGAAGTAATGCAGCATCTGATCACTGGCAGGAGTTTTTGACAAAAGATGCAGGGCGCTATGTAGAAATCCAGGCGGGACTTGGAAAGACACAGTATGGATGTATTCCGATGGCACCACACACTGCGTGGGAATGGATGGAATGTTACGGACCGGCATATTCAGAAGAACTGACTGCAGAGATATATGATAAATCATTTGAAGAAAGAAAAAGATACATAACAGACTATCTGCAAAAAACTCAGCTGATCGGGAAACTGGAAGAAGAATTGAAGAAAACAAAAAAGATGGCATTAACAGAGGCAGAACTGATTACTCCGGGAAGTGGTTATGGTGCATTTCGCAAAGAGTACGAAAGAACGGGTCATTTGAAATTTGTAAAGAAAACGGAAAGTATGGAAAAGTGGGAACATTTTTTTGAGACAGGAGAGCTTCATTGTCCGAACCCAGATACAGAACCGGATGCATTCTGGAATGGAGAAGAATTTCTGGCTTATCTGAAAAAGACGACGCTGAAACCACTAGCACCGAATTATGAAAACTGGTATGCATATTATCATCTTGGAATTCTTGAATTCCGAAAAGGAAATGATAAAATTGCAAAAGAAATGTATGAGACATCGTTGAAACTTCGGGAGAACGCATGGGCACTGCATGGACTGGCATGTTTAAGTATTCATGAAGGAAATAAAAATCTTGCGGCATTGTATGCACAAAGAGGAATGGAACTTAAGAGACACTGTCTGTCATATCAGAAAGAAGGACTTAAAATTCTGAGTCAATGCGAAGCATATAGAGCAATTTTACAGCAGTATGCTGTTATGGATGAAGATATGAAATCCATCGGGCGGGTGCAATATTATTATGCACTGGGGCTTGTGAAGACAGGAAGGCTTGAAGAAGCGGATAAATTGCTGAACAGTGAAGAAGGAATTGTGGTTGATGATGTAAGAGAAGGAGAAGACAGTATCCAGGATCTCTGGGAGATCCTGAATCATGAATTGTATGGAGGAAAGCAGATACTTCCTTTCCGCTATGAATTTCATGCAAATTAAATAACAGTCATAGAAGACGATTAGTTTGTGTTTCCTTCTGCTATTGCTTTGACAGAAGAAGCGTATTCAGAAGGTGTCATTCCGACAATTTTTTTGAATTGCCTGGAAAAATAATGAATAGAGGTGTAACCAAGATGTGCAGAAATCTGTGTAAAATTCATGTGATTGGTTCGGATCAGTTCTTTGGCAACTTCGATTTTCAATATTGAAAAATATTCGATAATACCCCGATTGCATTGTTCCTTGAATAATTTCTGTAATTGGGAACGACCAATTAGATTGTCTTTGCAAATCAAGTCAATAGTTACATGTGATGTTATGTGCCGGTTGAGATAATCAATGATTTTATTGAATGTTTCAGTATCATTATTTGTTTTTGTAGCTTTCGGAAGCTTTGCTTCTGAAAGCTTTTTGTGTTGCAGGAAAGATTGAGAGTAACATCGGATTAAATGAATCAAAAAATGTTCCAAATATAATCGAATCATTTGTTGTGAACCAAAAATGTTTGTGTCTTTTAAAGGCATATTTTGAAGATAAGGATCGTCTAGACGACAGTTAAAACAACGTTTTGCTTCGATGATAATATTGGCGAGCAATGTTTGTGCAGTTTCATCAATTTTCATACGACGATTGTTGAAAAAATTCATTGCCTTGTCATTGCACTCAAAAGATATAACAATAAGATTGGGTGCAATCGTGCCTGTTGCCCGGACACTGTGAAATTCATTGGGTTTATGAAAGAAAAGTTCCCCTTTGTGTAGTACTGTATAAGATTTATTGTGAGTTATACCGGCTTCGCCTTTATCAATATATACAAATTCCCAAAAATTATGAGCTTCACCAGAGAATTTAAAGTTATTCATATATTCAAAATAATGAATACTGAATATCTTTCCGACAGTAATAGAATTATGTAACTTAACACCAGAATATTCCATGATAGAGTGCCCCCTTTTTTATCCCACATCATACAGCACAGAAAAATAAAAAGCAAAGGGAATATGGTTAAAAAGAGAATTTTTTATAGAATATTGGACGATTCTACAATTTCAATGGATAAAAGTATAATACAATTTTAAAAGACATGGTTTATAATACAGTTTAAATAAAAGGAGAAAGAGGTGAGATCAGAAGTTATGAAACGTAAAAATTTATGGCAGACATATAGCGAGGCACAGCTGGAGAAGTTGGAAAAAACCAATGCGTTATATCGTGTATGTCTAGATGAAGGAAAAACAGAACGGGAGTGCGTACAGAAGACCATTGAACTTGCCAGAGCTCAGGGATACGAAGATATGAAACAGCTAATCAAGGCAGGAAAGAAGATTCGCACCGGAGATAAAGTATATATGGATTATATGGGGAAAGCCATTGTACTTTTTCATGCAGGAACTGCGCCGGTTGAAGAGGGGATGAATATTCTTGGGGCACATATTGATTCACCGAGAATTGATGTCAAACAGAACCCGTTATACGAGAATGAAGGACTGGCTTTTCTGGATACGCATTATTACGGTGGCGTTAAAAAATACCAGTGGCTTTCGATTCCGCTTGCGCTTCATGGTGTAGTGATTAAGAAAAATGGGGAAAAAGTAGAGATCTGTGTGGGGGAAAAAGAGACAGACCCGGTGCTTGTGATCAATGATCTTCTTCCGCATCTGGGAGCAAAGCAGAGAGAAAAGCTGGCAAAAGATTTCATCGATGGGGAACAGATGGATCTTTTGATCGGCAACCGTCCGGAGGACGGAGAAGAGGATGCGGTGACACGGAGAATCAGGAATCTTCTGAAAGAAAAATATGATATCGAAGAGGAAGATTTCCTCTCGGCAGAATTAGAGATTGTGCCGGCAGGAAGAGCCAGAGAGTGTGGACTGGATAACAGTATGATTCTGGCATATGGACAGGATGACAGAGTGTGTGCATTCACTTCGTTGTTTGCAATACTGGAAGCAGAAGAGGTTACGAGAACTGCCTGCTGTCTGTTGGTTGACAAGGAAGAGATTGGAAGTACGGGTGCGAGTGGTATGACATCCAGGTTTTTCGAAAATGCAGTTGCGGAATACATTCTTTTGAATGAAGGGATTGAATATAATGACATTGTTCTCAGAAGGACGCTGGCAAATTCCAAGATGCTCTCATCTGATGTAAGTGCGGGATTTGATCCGATGTATGAGGATGTATATGAGAAAAAGAATGCGGCCTTTCTTGCATGTGGACCGGTATTTAACAAGTATACAGGTTCGGGAGGAAAGAGCGGTTCCAATGATGCCAATCCGGAATACGTGGCTCAGTTAAGAAAGATCATGGAAGATGCAAAGGTGCATTTCCAGACAGCAGAACTTGGTCGTGTTGATGTAGGCGGCGGAGGAACGATCGCTTATCTGATGAGTGTGTACGGCATGGAAGTTATCGATAGCGGTGTGGCAGTCCTTGGAATGCATGCACCGTGGGAGACGACGAGCAAGGCAGACATATATGAAGCAGTAAGATGCTATGAAGCATTTTTAAAGGCAGAGTTTTAGACAACAGACTGAAAATAAAAATGAAATAATAAAAAATGGCACAATGGGGTGTGATGAATAAGCCTTGTTGCGCCATTTTTTTATGAGTGATTATAGATCGCGGTTTCGCTCTCCTGCCTCGTAGACAGCATCGGTAATTCCTTTTATGGAAGATGCATAAGCGGAAGGTGACATGCCGGTTGCAAGACGGAACTGCTTGGAAAAATATGGCAGTGAGCTGTAAGAAAGAAAATAAGCAATCTCGGTAAGGTTCATAGAACCGTCACGGATAATGTCCTTGGCACGCTGAATCTTCATTTGGTTGAAATAGTCGATCACACCACAGTTTAGTTGTTCGTGAAACAGTAACTGAACGGCAGAACGGGACATAGAGAATTCATTGCAGATGTCTTTTACCGTCAGCTTTTCGCAGATGTGATATTCGAGGTATTTCAGAATTTCGCTGAGGCGTTCCTGCCCTGCAGATTCTTTCTCGGGAGAAGACTTATGCTGTATAGAGGCGCCGCTCTCTTCCTGATGTTCACGGATCAGGGTGATCAGAAACATCTCAAGATAAAGGAGAATCATCTGCTGGGAGCCAAAAGGTGCATGTTCCTTTAACTGTACCTGTTCGACCGAAGGAATGTGCATAGGCGTTGCAAGCGTATGCCGGCCTTCCGTGATGATTCTGGAGATCATGGCCCGTTCTTCCATACTGAGTGTAAAGCTTTTATTTACGAAGAAAGACATGGCCTGCGAACTGGAAGTGAAAGACATGACGACCAGATTGGGTGAATCTTTCCCGATGGACTTAATGGCATGGAATTCATTTGGCTGGTGAAAGATAATGTCACCGGTATAAAGAGTTGTCCAGGTATCATCGGCACGGACTGCAACGGTTCCTTTGTCGACATAAAGAAATTACCAGAAATTATGCGACTCGCCTTTGAATTCGAAATTTTTCATATATTCAAAATAGTGCAGTGTGATGATCGCATCAATGTCGATGGAATGCTGCAATGTGGTTTTTACATAAGTCATAAGCGTCCCTCCTAGCTTATATTATAACAACTTGTGGATGATATGACAATAAGCATGGACAATATGTCAAGCAATCTTGTGCAGAATACAATATAATGAACGAAAAGGAATAAGAAAATTAGCGAATTTGCCAATGAAAGGTGGTTCATATGTTGGAGGTAAAGACTAACACAATACAACTTAGAATGGATGATAATAATCTAAAGTTTTCGTTCGGGAAAGGGGATACCGAATGGAACTGGACAAGTGAGTACCGTCCGAAAATGGAATGCAAAGAAGGAACCGTTTATTTTGACGAAGCACTGGAAATCCATCACGAACTGGTACAGAACGGAATCGGAAAGGGAATCCGTAGTTCATTTGCCGGATTTGAGATAGAAGGAAAAAAAGTTCCATATGCATTTGAAACTTATGCATGGATTGAAGAATGTACAGAAGACATTTTCTTTGAATGGATTCCGATTTGTGAGGAAGGGCTTGCGGTGGAAAAATTGTTCTGGCCGGGAGAACTGGAATTGGAAGAAAAGAGAAAAGACTGGTATACGCTCCTGAATATGCAGCAGGGGGTGATGATTCCGAATGACTGGGAGACAGAACTAAAGGATATCCCGTTTGATGGATTCTTTGAGACAGCCGGAGGATATATGCCTTGGTTCGCACAGTTTAAAGGTGGAAATGGATACATTGCGATCTGTACTACACCATGGAATGCAGGATATCAGGCGGAGCATCCTCAGAACGGACCATACACACATGTCAGTGTGAGATTTGAGCCAAGTCTCGGAAGGATGGATTACAGAAGAATTGTACGATATACATTGATCGAAGATGGTGACTATAACGATGCATGTAAGATCTACCGGCAATATGTAAAAGAACAGGGCAATTTATGTACGCTGAATGAAAAGGCAGCAAGAGTTCCTTCGGTTAATGATCTGATCGGATGCAGTTTTATACATAAAGGGATTAAGACATTTGTCCAGCCGGAATCAGACTTTTTTGATCCGGAAAATCCGGAAAAGAATAATAACCTGACATCATTTGCGGTCAGAACCAGAGAAATGAAAGAACTTCACGAACTGGGAGCCGGTAAACTATATCTTCATCTGGATGGATGGGCAGAACCTGGATACGATAATAATCACCCGGATTATACACCGGCTTGTGAAGAAGCAGGTGGATGGAAGGCAATGAAAGAATTGTCGGATACTATGAAAGAACAGGGGGATCTGTTCGGGATCCATGATCAGTACCGTGATTATTACTTTTCGGCAGAAAGTTTTGACGAAGACTATGCCTGCAGACTGCCGGACGGAACAATTCCGACACATAAGAGATGGGCAGGCGGGCAGCAGTCATATCTGTGTGCAACACAGGCTCCACATTATGTACAACGTAATTTTAGTGAACTGGAAAAGAACCGGATTCATCTGGACGGAGCATATTTGGATGTGTTCACCTGTAACGAAGGAGATGAGTGCAATAATCCGAGACATCGTATGACAAGAAGGGAATGTTACGACTACCGGGCAAGATGTTTTGATTATCTGATGTCAAAAGGAATCCTTCCAAGTTCGGAGGAAGTCAGTGACTGGAGCGCAAGAAGCCTGGTGTTCTGTCATTACGCACCATATGATTTTATGCTTCGCAAACCGGGAAGTCCGAAACACGGAATACCGGTACCACTGTTCAATCTGGTATATCATGACTGCCTGATCGAACCATGGATGATGGAAAAGATAGATGATACCGAAGATTACATGCTGTATGCTTTACTGAATGGAGGTGCACCATATCTGATCCGTGATGGAGCATATCCGGATTTTGACGGTTCCTTTGAAGGAAATGTTAAGATGCATATCATGGAGGACATCAAGAGATGTAAAGTGGTGACGGAACTTCACAAAAAGGTTGCAAAATGCGAGATGGTAAGCCATGAAATGGTGGATGGCAATCCGGAGATCCAAAGAACGATGTTTTCGGATGGCACAAAGGTAACCGTTGATTTCGGGAAACAGATTTATAGCATTGAAATGTAAGACACACTAATACAAATAAAGGAAGGCGGATGAAAAAAATGAGCAGACAGATGACGGTTGCAATTGCAGGCCTCGGAAGCAGAGGAAGAGATACTTATGCAAAAGCTGCAAAAATATATCCGGATAAGATGAAAATCGTAGCCATTGCAGATATTGATCCGGAAAAAGTAAAACTGACGGCAGAAGAATATGACGTCCCGATGTCACACTGTTATGAAAGTGCCGAAGACATGTTAAAGGAGGAAAAACTTGCGGATGCGATGATCATAGCAACACAGGACAGACAACATGTGGGTCAGGCTATAAAAGCTTTAAAGAAAGGGTATCATCTGCTTCTTGAAAAACCAATTTCACCGGATCTGGGTGAATGCAGAAAAATATCCGAAGTGGCAAAAGAATGTAAAAGAGAAGTGGTTGTCTGTCATGTTCTAAGATATACACCAATCTATCAGAAGGTGAAAGAAATCCTGGATGCAGGAACGATAGGTGATGTGATCTCGATCATGGCGATTGAAAATGTCGGATGGTTTCATCAGGCACATAGCTTTGTCAGAGGAAACTGGGCGAATTCAGATGAGACAAGCCCGATGATCTTACAGAAGTGCTGCCACGATATGGATTTATATCTGTGGCTGGCGGAAAAGACCTGCAGATCATTAACATCCTATGGCGATCTGAATTATTTCACACCGGAACATGCACCGGAAGGATGTACAGGCAGATGTCTGGAAGGCTGTAAGGCAAAAGAAAAATGCATCTTTGATGCAGAAAAGATATACCTGGAACATGAAAGAATCGGTTACCGCCAAGGTAACAGAGGGTGGCCGTTAGATGTGCTTGTTCCATCCGGACCAACAGAAGAAAAGCTGATAGAAGCACTGAAGACAGGTCCATATGGAAAATGTGTATTCCATTGTAACAATAATGTAGTGGATCATCAGGTGGTTAATCTGAATATGACAGATGGAACAACGATGAGCTTTACCATGTGTGGTTTTACAGCGGAGACTTCCAGATATGCGAAGTTTATGGGAACCAGAGGTGAAGTGATCGTAGATATGCAGCCGGATGAAAAGGAAAGCAAAATCGTAATCGAGTATTTCGATCCGGGAAGGACGAAAGAAATTATCAATGTTGCAGAACTGTCAGAAGATTTTTCGGGACACGGCGGTGGAGATAACCGGATGGTGGAAGAATTTTTGGATATTATAAGTGGAGAGAAATCGGAAAGTACATATATTACTTCGCTAGACAGATCGTTGCAAAGCCATTATTGTGCACTGGCGGCGGAATACTCCAGATTGCATGACGGAAAGCCGGTAGATATTGAAACATTTCGATAGAAAGAAAACTGATATATGTGTTCAATGCCGGGAGTGGCGGAGAACTTCATATAAAACGTAACCAAAAGATAAAGAAAAAGAGAAGGAGTGAACATTATGAAAAAGAACATGAGAAAAGTAGCAGCTCTGGGACTTTGTGTAGCCCTGGGTGCAACGATGCTGACAGCATGTGGCGGAAGTAAAGGCAAAAGTGCTTCCGGAGGAAAGACAGAATTAAATTTTGGTATCTGGGATGAGAATCAGAGACCGGCTATGGAGAAAATGGTAAAGGCATATGAAAAAGAAAATTCAGATGTCAAGATCAATATCCAGTTAACACCATATAAAGGTGGGGAATATTGGACAAAACTTGAAGCTGCAGCAAGTGGCGGAAAAGCTCCGGATGTATTCTGGCTGAACGTTCTTCATCTGGACTCATATGTAGAGGGAGGAATCCTGGATGATCTGACAGATAAGATCAAAGACTCAGATATCAAGGATAGCTATTCTGAGACACTGGTTAATAACTATGTCCGTGATAAGAAGAACTATGCTGTGCCGAAAGATTTTGATACCAATGCATTGTGGTATAATAAAGAAATCTTTGACAAGTGCGGAGTTCCATACCCTACAGATGATATGAGTTATGATGACCTGGTTGCAACTGCTAAGGCATTAAAAGACAGCGGAAAACTTGGAGACGGTGTATATCCGTTTGCCTGCCCGGTTGATTTCCAGACATGGTATTATCAGACCGTCTATGCAAATGGCGGATATATCTTAAGTGATGATAAGAAGTCTACAGGATATGATGATCCTAAGACACAGGAAGGTATTCAGTGCTGGATCGATATGTACAATGAAGGATTATCTCCAAGTGCATCAGCTCTTTCAGAGACAACAGCAGATGCGATGTTCGAGGGTGGACAGCTTGCAATGAACTTTGCCGGATCATACATGGTTCCAGAGTATGCAAGCAATGACGCAATCAAAGATAAGGTTGATTGCGTAGAGATTCCGACATTCAACGGAAAAGAAGACAACTGCATCAACGGACTTGGATATGCAGTGTTTGAAGGAAGCAAGAACAAAGAAGCAGCAGAAGATTTCGCTATCTGGCTTGGAAGTAAAGAAGCTCAGGAAATCCAGGGAAAAACAGGTGTTGTAATCTCTGCAAGAACAGATGCACAGAAATGCTTTGCAGAAGCTAATTCACAGTACAATCTTGCAGCTTACACCAATCACGCTGATGAAGCATATCCGCTTCCGGTATGTGCGAAAGCAGCAGAACTGTATGATCTGGAAGCAACAGAACTTCAGAAAGCATATAATGGAGAGAAATCACTTTCAGATGTCTGCAAGGGTCTGACAAAACAGGCAGATAAGTTACTTCAGGAATAATAGTAAGAAACAGGTGAAAAGATATGGCTGAAGGTAAATCAAAAACAGGCGTAGTGAAAAAACGGGCGAGTAAGAGAGAGAAGAAGGATTGGATTGCGGCGTATATATTTATTGCGCCGGTTACCCTCGGCCTTCTGGTATTCTATATCTGGCCATTTATCCAGAATATCTGGTTTAGTTTTAACGAAGTAAGTAAATTTAATGTCGCAACTTTTTGCGGTCTGGCAAATTACCAGAAATTATTTCATGATGGCGAAGTATTGAAAACATTCGGAAATACATTGAAGTACGTTGTGGTTACGGTTCCGGTTGGATTGTTCTTATCAATACTGATCGCAGCTCTTCTGAACTCCAAGATTAAAGGTACCTCTATCTACCGTACATTGTATTTCTTACCATCCGTAACCATGGCAGCAGCTGTTGCCATGGTATGGAAATGGATCTACAACGAGAAAATGGGTATCTTAAACAGTGCGATCCGTGCACTGGGTGGAAAAGGTATCGGCTGGCTGACAGATCCGAAAATTGCATTATATAGTGTTATGATCGTAGGTCTCTGGATGTCGGTCGGATATAACATGATCATCCTGCTTGCAGGTATGCAGGGAATTTCAAAATCTTATTACGAAGCAGCACAGATTGACGGAGCAGGACCAATTCAGTTATTTTTTAAGGTAACGATTCCTCTTCTGACACCAACGATCTTCTTCGTGATGATCACATCCATCATCAGTGGATTCCAGGTATTCGATGTCATTTATATGATGATCGGAAAAACGAATCCGGCATATGCAAATACGCAGACGGTTGTTATGTTATTCTACCGTCAGGCATTTGATTATGGATACAAAGGCTATGCAGCAGCAATTTCAATTCTGATCTTTGCAATAATCATGCTGGTAACAGTGATCCAGATGATCGGTCAGAAAAAATGGGTAAATTATGATTAAGAGAGGAGGAGAAGAAAAATGAAGAGTAAAAATTCAAGAAAAATAATTGTACATATCTTACTTCTCCTTGGAATTACGATCACGGTATTTCCGTTTGTGTGGATGATCCTGACTTCTTTTAAGACAGTCGGAGAGGCCATGCAGATACCGCCGACCATTTTCCCGAAGAAGTTTCTGACAGATGCGTATTCATCTATCGTAACAGCACTTCCGTTTGGAAGAGTATATTTGAACACAATTATATCAACTGTGGTAACAACTGTTGTACAGGTGCTGTTCTGCTCTATGGCAGCTTATGCATTTGCAAGAATCGAATTCCCGTTTAAGAATGCGATCTTTGTACTGGTGTTATCTGTACTTATGGTACCGGGTCAGATATTCCTGATCCCGCAGTACCGGATTGTTCAGAGTCTTGGACTTCTGGACACGATACCGGCATTGTTCCTGCCAAACTTATTCAGTGCATTTGGAACATTTCTTCTGAGACAGTTCTTTATGTCATTGCCGAAGGAACTGGAAGAAGCGGCGTTGCTGGACGGTTGTAACCGTTTCCAGATCTTTGGAAGGATCATGCTTCCACTTACAAAAGCAGGTATCGTATCGCTGGTAATCTTTACAGCGAAATTTGCATGGAATGATTTCATGTGGCCATTGATCGTTAATACGTCTATGGATAAGATGACACTTGGTCCTGCTCTTTCGACATTACAGGGACAGTATACAACCAAGTATCCAATGCAGATGGCAGGAGCCGTAATGGCGGTTATCCCGATCATTGTATTGTTCTTCATCTTCCAGAAACAGTTTATTGAAGGTGTGGCACAGTCAGGAATCAAGGGCTAGAATATGAATAGTTATAAGAGGATGAGATAGCAGGTCTTGTCCTCTTTTTATATGAAATAGAGACCATCCGTTATGTCAATAACAGGATAGTCTCTTATAGTTTTTACAATTATTCTATATTGTCCGGGGATTCCGGCTCATATTTTTTGAATATCCGGTCAAACAGAATACTGTAGATAAATGCTACTACAGAGAATCCGCAGATCCCGCTGATCACAACGACCAGAGCGAATGTCTTAACAGAGCAGGCGCATAAGTACAGGATCAGTCCGGCAATCACCAACATTACCAGTGTATACGGCAGGTGTCCGAATGTCATAAAAACTGCATTTTTTAACGCCTGTGTTGTACTGCACACAAAATGTGAGATGATCGGAAAGACATATAAGAATACAGATAATGCAACGAGACATACACACCAGAGGAGCATGCGTATCACTGCAAACAGTGTTGTATTCTGTGAATTGATGATGTAAAAATCCATTCCAAGAAAGATAAAGACCAGAATGGAAAATATCCATATCAGTGTACCTTGTTTAAAATTCTGACGGAATGATTTCCAGAAATTCTGCCAGATGTAGGGGTCCTCACCACGAACCATCTTCAGTGTCACATAGGAAAGTGCGCTGGTGGATGCACCGATGGTGATGATCGGAACACAACTGAAGATAAAGATCAGGTTCAGTAGGATCAAATCAAATATTTTTGCGATGAACTCCATAATAGGGTTATCAGGATTAAAAAAACGACTCATAATAATTATCCCTCGTATAAAAATAAATAATAATAAAAATCTCTAACTATTGTAACATATTATATATAGGATGTGAAAGATATGTTATAATTTTACATATGACGTCAAACAGGCAGATCATTTCTAAGTCGTCATTGAAAAAAGGAGGAAATATATTTGGACAAAAATTTTGGTTCAATGCCGTTGGGAAAAAAGGTAGAATATCTGTGGATGTACTATAAGATATGGCTGGTCATACTTGCAGTGGTAATCGGTGTTATCTACCTTGGCTGTACGATGTACAAGGGCAGACATACGACAGTTCTTCTGAATGTAGCGGTCACAGGGGGCGATTCGCAGAAGGCAGAAGAATTGAACAAAGATTTCTGTAAATACGCAGGCATTGACGAAAAGGACGGGATCATCCGGATACAGGCGAATATTCCGGAAGATGGAGGGAGCCTGTCCTCAAAGACAGCGCTGACAACGCTGGTAGGCGCAGATGCAGTGGATGTACTGATCTGTAGAGAAGATGTATATCAAGAGTACAAAAAACAGGATGGTTTTCAAGAAACCATTGATTTTCCGGAAGATAATATGCTTAAAAAGAAGAAGATTATTTCTTATGATGATGCGCATGCGGCTATTATGGTGAATGCACAGAATAAGAAAATGGCAGAAAAATTCATCAGTTATCTGGAACAATTAAACCACATAAATAATGCAAATTAAGAAAATAATAGGATAAAGATTTCTGGAAATAGTTATACTACAATGAATCTAGAAACGAAAGATCCTAAAGACATGGAGGTAATTATAATGAATAAACCAGTATTAGTGATCATGGCAGCAGGAATGGGAAGCAGATACGGAGGTCTGAAGCAGTTAGATCCTGTAGACAATGACGGACATATTATCATGGATTTTTCCATGTATGATGCAAAGAGAGCCGGCTTTGAGAAGGTCGTATTCATAATCAAACACGAGATCGAAGAAGAGTTCAAAGAGCATGTGGGAAAACGTATGGAAAAATACATGGACGTAGCATATGCTTATCAGAATATCGACAACATTCCGGAAGGCTATGAAGTACCGGAAGGACGTGTAAAACCTTGGGGAACAGCACATGCTGTATACAGCTGTATGGATGAGATTGACGGACCGTTCGCAGTGATCAATGCAGATGACTATTATGGAGTAGAAGCATTCAAGCTCATCTATGATTATCTGTCTACACATGCAGATGATGATAAGTACAGATATACAATGGTCGGATATCATCTTGCCAATACGGTAACGGACAACGGATATGTATCCAGAGGTGTATGTGAGACGAATGAGAACGGAGAGCTGGTATCCGTAACAGAACGTACCAGAATTGAAAAGTACAACGGCGGCGTTGCATACACAGAAGACGACGGTAATACATGGGTACAGGTACCGGATGATACAACGGTATCTATGAACATGTGGGGATTTACAAAGAGCATCTTAGAAGAGATCAAAGCTGGATTCCCGGCATTTCTTGACAAAGGACTGCAGGAGAATCCTATGAAATGCGAGTATTTCCTGCCAACTGTAGTAAGTAATCTTCTTGCGGAAGACAAAGCAACAGTATCGGTACTGAAATCCGCAGATAAATGGTATGGAGTAACTTATAAAGAAGATAAACCGGTTGTGGTTGCAGCCATTCAGAGAATGAAAGACGAAGGACTGTACCCGCAGCATCTTTGGGAGGGAAAATAAATGAATCCTGTAACACGGGAACAAAGAGATGAAGCGATTGCACATTTTAAATATGAAGGAACATTAGTAAAGGACTGTCCATACGGAAGCGGACACATCAATGATACATTTCTTCTGATATTCGAGATTGCCGAGATGGGAAGAATCAAAGTCATTCTTCAGAGAATGAATTCTACGGCATTTCCAAAACCGGTAGAAGTCATGGAGAATATCACAGGAGTAACGTCATTTCTGAAAAAGAAGATTATAGAAAATGGCGGAGATCCGGAACGTGAGACATTGAATGTGATCCCGGCGGTTGATGGGAAACCATATTACATAGATTCTACGGGAAATTACTGGAGATCTTATAAATTTATTACCGATGCAAGTACCTATGATCTGGTAGAGAAGCCGGAGCAGTTTTATGAAAGTGCGGTGGCATTCGGGAATTTCCAGAGTCTGCTGTCTGACTATCCGGCGGAGACACTGCATGAGACGATAGAAAAGTTCCATGATACGAGAAACCGGTTTGCGCTGTTTAAGAAATCAGTGGAAGAAGATGTTATGGGAAGAGCAGCTTCTGTAGAGAAAGAGATCCGGTTCGTTCTCGAAAGAGAAGAGATTGCTAATTGTTTTGCAGAAATGCTGGACAGGCATGAGCTTCCACTTCGTGTTACACACAATGATACAAAATTGAATAATGTTATGCTGGACGATAAGACCGGGAAAGGAATCTGTGTGATCGATCTGGACACAGTTATGCCGGGGCTTGCGATGAATGATTTCGGGGATTCCATCCGTTTCGGTGCAAGTACGGCACTGGAAGATGAGACAGACCTTACGAAAGTATCCTGCAGTATGGAATTATTTGAATTGTATACGAAAGGATTTTTAAAAGGATGTGACGGAAAGCTGACAGCTAAGGAGATCGAGCTGATGCCGATGGGCGCAAAGACGATGACATTTGAATGTGGTATGCGTTTCCTTACGGATTATCTGCAGGGAGATAAATATTTCAGGATACACAGAGAAGGTCATAATCTTGACAGATGCCGTACCCAGTTCAAGCTTGTTGAAGATATGGAACAAAAGTGGTATACTATGAACGAAATCGTGAAAAAGTATAGTAACAACTAGGAGGTACTATTGTGGCCAAGAAAATATTAATTACCGGAGGAGCCGGTTATATCGGAAGTCATACGGCACTGGAACTTCTGAATGAAGGATATGAAGTGGTTGTATATGACAATCTTTGTAATTCATCTAAAGAATCTTTAAAAAGGGTAGAAGAGCTTACCGGAAAGATGATTACATTTTATGAAGGGGATGTAATGGATGAAGCTGCATTGAAGGCAATGCTGGAAAAAGAAGGCGTAGATGCGGTTATCCATTGTGCAGCACTGAAAGCAGTCGGAGAATCCGTACAGAAGCCATTAGAGTACTACCGTAATAATATAACAGGAACTCTGACACTGATGGATGTTATGAAACAGACCGGTGTTAAGAATATTGTATTCAGTTCTTCTGCAACTGTATACGGAAGTCCGGAAGAGATGCCGATCACAGAGGAGTGTCCGAAGGGACAGTGCACGAATCCTTATGGATGGACAAAGTCTATGATGGAACAGATCATGACAGATGTACAGAAGGCAAATCCGGATATGAATGTCATCCTGCTTCGTTATTTCAACCCGGTCGGAGCGCATGAAAGCGGACGTATCGGAGAAGACCCAAAGGGAATTCCGAATAATCTGATGCCATACATTTCGCAGGTGGCAGTAGGAAAACTTGAAAAACTGGGTGTGTTCGGGGACGATTATGATACACCGGATGGAACAGGAGTCCGTGATTACATTCATGTAGTGGACCTTGCAAAAGGACATGTGAAAGCAATTGATTATATCTTCAGCAATCCTGGACTTGACGTGATCAATCTTGGAACAGGTGTGGGATATTCCGTGCTTGATATGGTAAAAGCATTTGGAAAAGCATGCGGTAAGGAGATTCCTTACGAGATCAAGCCGAGAAGAGCAGGAGATATCGCAATGTGTTATGCAGATCCTGCAAAAGCAGCGAAAGTTCTTGGATGGAAAGCAGAAAAAGGTCTGGACGAGATGTGCGCAGACACATGGAGATGGCAGTCACAGAATCCTAACGGATATGAGGCATAAATGAAAAAAGAACTTAAGAAATAAAAACATAGACAGATGGGGAACACTTAACAGAACGTTAAGATTTCCCATCTTTCTTTTTATGATAAGAAATGGTATAATCATCACGTATGTAAAGTGTAGTGTGAGATGCTAGAGGCATTTTGTATTGCAAAAGTAGTGAGTAAGACTCACGAACAGAGGCGAGAATCATGGAAAAAAAGAATGAAAATGGAAAGGTGCAGCTGAAAGGCCAGTTGAAGCTTTATATTCAGTGGCCGGCAATCATGGTATTGCTCTTGATCGCAATGAATCTGTGGGTGTATAAGATGGATCACAGAGCGGGAATCCTGATGGCCGTATTCGTGCTGATATATATCATCATGGTAGGCGGACTGTATTTTTACAGTAAGAATATCATCATGAAGGATCTCGTGGAATTTGCTGCACAGTATGGCATTGTCCAGAATACGCTGCTGAGGGAACTGTCGATTCCCTATGCAATCCTGTTAGATGATGGGAAAGCAGTTTGGATGAATGACGAATTCGAAGCAATTCTGGGCGGAAAGCCAAAAGGAGAAGCTTACATCAGTAAATACATTCCGGAATTGAACCGGAGTATATTTCCAAAAGAGGATCAGCAGAAGGTCACGATGGAAGTATATTATGATGATAAGGAATACCAGGCAGAACTGCGTAGAGTATCGGTAGAGGGATTCAGCGATACGGAACAGCTTATGGAATTGCCGAAGGAGAAGGAATATTTCATTGCGGTATATCTTCAGGATGTTACAGAACTGAACCGTACGATCAGGGAAAATGAAGAACAGAGAATGGTTGCAGGCCTGGTATACATCGATAACTACGATGAAGTGATCGACACTGTGGAAGAGGTCAGGCAGTCACTTCTGATGGCTCTGGTAGACCGTAAGATCAACCAGTATATTGCAAAAGTTGACGGAATCGTCAAGAAGCTGGAGAATGATAAGTATTTCATTATCATCCGAAAGTCTTATTTTAAACAGCTGGAAGAAGATAAGTTCTCCCTGCTGGATGATGTAAAGTCCGTAAATATCGGAAATGGAATTCCGGCAACACTTAGTATCGGTCTGGGACTGAGTTCCGATTCTTATGCACAGAGTTATAACTATGCGCGTGTAGCGATCGATCTCGCACTTGCAAGAGGCGGCGACCAGGCGGTGATCAAGGACTGTCACGGTGTTACCTATTATGGTGGAAAGCGAGAACAGACAGCGAAGAATACCCGTGTAAAGGCGCGTGTAAAAGCCGAGGCACTGCGTGAATTTATCACGGTCAAAGATAAGATATTCGTTATGGGGCATAAGCTGACAGATGTGGATGCGTTCGGTGCGGCAATGGGAATCTATCGTGCGGCACTGGCACTGGAGAAACGTGCTTATATTGTGATCAATGAAGTGTCAGCATCGCTCAGGCCTTTATATGAATTATTCGAACAAGATCCGGCTTACCCGGATGATCTGTTTTTGACATCGTCACAGGCGATGAATATGGCAGACGAGAATTCAATGGTAGTCGTTGTAGATACGAACCGTCCGATGATGACAGAGTGTGAGGACCTTCTGAAGACAACGAAGACGATCGTGGTATTGGATCATCACAGACAGAGCAGTGACAATATTGATAATGCGCTGTTATCTTATATTGAGCCATATGCCTCATCGGCTTGTGAGATGGTATCAGAGGTATTGCAGTATATTGTAGATGGGATCAAGATCCCGAAGATTGAGGCGAGCAGCCTGTATGCCGGCATCATGATCGATACCAACAACTTTGTGAACAGTACCGGAGTTCGTACTTTTGAAGCGGCAGCATTCCTGAGAAGATCCGGTGCAGATATTACGCTGGTAAGAAAGTTGTTCCGTGACGATATGGAATCTTACAGGGCAAAAGCGGAGATCATCAGCAGTGCAGAAGTGTACCGTAACAAATTTGCCATTGCAAGGGGTGTGGATCTTCACATTGAAAGCCCGACGATCATCGGGGCACAGGCGGCAAATGAATTATTGGACATCAGTGCGATCAAGGCATCATTTGTATTAACAGAATATAATGGAAGAATATACGTCAGCGCACGTTCGATCGATGAAGTTAACGTACAGATCATCATGGAACGTCTGGGCGGAGGCGGTCATATGAACGCTTCCGGTGCACAGTTTAACCATACTGATATGGATGAAGCGGTAGCCTGCTTAAAACAGGTGATTGACGAAATGATAGAAGGAGGAGACTTGTAATGAAAGTTATTTTGACAGAAGACGTAAAGTCACTTGGTAAAAAGGGAGAGATCGTAAACGTCAGTGATGGATACGCTAGAAATTTTATCTTAAAGAAAAATAAAGGTGTAGAAGCTAACGGAAAGAATTTAAATGACCTGAAATTAAAGAAAGCGAACGATGACAAGATCGCTCAGCAGCAGTATGAAGATGCCCAGGAACTTGGCAGAAAGATCGAAGCAGGAAAGATTGAAGTTGCGATCAAGATGGGCGAAGGCGGCAGAGCGTTTGGCTCTGTATCTTCAAAGGAAATTGCAGAAGAAGTCAAAAAACAGATGGATCTTACGATTGACAAGAAGAAAGTTCAGTTAAAAGAAGCAATCAGAACACTGGGAACACATACGGTTCCGGTTAAGCTGCATCCAAAGGTAACGGCTGAGCTGAAAGTTGTTGTAAAAGAAGAAGCATAGGAGGAATTCAGGCGTGGAAGAAGCACTCATCAAACGAGTCATGCCACACAGCATCGAAGCAGAACAGTCTGTTGTCGGTGCCATGCTTATGGATAAAGATGCCATCACCACTGCAGGAGAAATCATCAGTGGTGATGATTTTTATCAGGCGTCATATGGAGTGATCTTTGATTCGATGATCGAACTATTCAATGAAGGAAAACCGGTCGATCTGATTACTTTGCAGGAACGACTGAAGGAAAAAGATGTACCGGCAGAGATTGCCAGTCTGGAATTTGTCAGAGACCTGGTGACAGCAGTGCCGACTTCTGCGAATGTGAAATATTATGCACAGATCGTGGCAGACAAATCTGTGATGCGTAAGATGATCAAATTGAATGAAGAGGTTGAAAATATGTGCTATGCCGGAAAAGAACCTCTGGAGTCTATCATGGAGCAGACCGAGAAATCCATGTTCCAGTTATTACAGAGACGAACGACCGGCGAATATGTTCCGATCAAGCAGGTGGTCCTGAATGCGCTGGATAAGATTGAAAAGGCATCTAAGAGTAAGGGAACCGTTACAGGAATCCCGACCGGATTCATCGATCTGGATTATAAACTGTCCGGCTTCCAGCCGTCAGATTTTATCCTGATCGCGGCGCGTCCGTCCATGGGTAAGACGGCATTTGTTCTGAACATCGCACAGTATATGGCATTCAAGAAGAATAAAGCGGTTGCCATCTTCAGTCTTGAGATGTCAAAGGAACAGCTGGTAAACCGACTGTTCTCACTGGAATCACAGGTAGATGCACAGTCACTCAGAACCGGTAATATGAAAGATTCCGACTGGGAGAAACTGATTGAAGGAGCAGGTGTGATCGGTCAGTCGAAACTGATCATTGATGATACACCGGGTATCTCCATCTCGGAATTAAGATCAAAGTGCAGGAAATATAAGCTGGAGCACGGACTGGATATCATCATCATCGACTACTTACAGTTAATGACCGGAAGTGTAGGAAAGAGTTCCGAATCCAGACAGCAGGAAGTCTCAGACATTTCCCGTCAGTTAAAGGGACTTGCCAGAGAGCTGAATGTGCCGGTTGTATCGCTGTCACAGTTAAGCCGTGCGGTAGAAAACCGGCCGGACAAGCGGCCGATGCTTTCTGATCTCCGTGAATCCGGAGCCATTGAGCAGGATGCGGATGTGGTAATGTTTATCTACAGGGATGAATACTATAACAAAGATTCAGAGTTCAAAAAACAGGCAGAAATCATTATCGCAAAACAAAGAAACGGTCCGGTAGGGACCGTTAATCTGGCCTGGTTAGGTGAGTACACAAAGTTTGCGAACCTAAGCAGA
The DNA here is from genome assembly GCF_009875615.1 of Dorea sp. BIOML-A1. NCBI lineage: Bacteria > Bacillati > Bacillota > Clostridia > Lachnospirales > Lachnospiraceae > Dorea > Dorea sp. BIOML-A1. The sequence continues at coordinate 16,787 of NZ_WWSA01000031.1, read as the reverse complement.
CAGGAAGATTCGTTTTAGTTTTTTTACTGGACCGGCATCGGCCGAAGCTTTCCGGAAGGATTGCTGCTGGCGGATCAGCTGGTCCAGTTTTTTGAATTCCAGCTCTTCCTGGCGTTCTTTTGCATCCAGAAGAAATGTCATCTCCTGGCTGAACATGTTGAGAAGCACTTCGTTGTTATTCTGCAGCATGCGTTTTAACTGAAGCTGTTCCCTGGTCCGTCTGATATCCGGGATCAGGGCTTTGAGATCGGAAAGGGAGACACCCTGTTCGTAGAGATCCCTGATACATGCATATAGTCTGGCATCATCTTTGGTCTCGCGTTTGATCTGTTCTAAAGTATTCAAAGCATTGGTATGATTTCCCACATTAGATACCCCCTTATAATATAATACTTGTCCCTTATGGGTAAATGTATCATAGCACAGGGGAAAGCACCGATTTCGTCAGAATCCGTCGAGGGAAACAAAAATGTTGAAAAATGCGCAGTACATAAATACTGCGCATGAGTTTGCCTGAATATGAAAAGAACCTGCTGTTGGCAGGTTCTTTGTATATGCTTCTTATTTCGAATGATTAGCCTTCAGAAATAGCTCCTACTGGACACTGAGCTGCACATGCTCCACAATCTACACAAGCGTCAGCATCAATTTCATAATGCTCTGCTCCCTGAGAAATAGCTCCTACTGGACATTCAGCTTCGCAAGATCCACAGCTTACACATTCATCACCAATTACGTGTGCCATAGTATTATACCCTCCTTTGAGTTTAAATTCTAGACATAAACCAATTCGTTGTCTCTGTCCATATCATAATACAAAAAGCTGAAATAAACAAGTAAATTACATGTTTTTTTGGAAATACATAAAAGTTTAGTCATAACTAACTTGCGTTAGCAGATACTGTTGTGAAAAAGCATATTCGGTGGTGAAAAGAGACGTTCTTTTGAATTTTGGGTAAATCCCGGTTAAAATTAAGAAAAATTTCAATAAAAAATTCAACAAATTTTCACCGTTTTGGTGTATAGTATAGAATGCTGATGAAGTATAAGAAAAATAGAAGTGAAAATAGGAGTAGAATATAATACAGGTAGAAATGATACCGGATATAGGAGAGAGGAAAATGAAAAGAAATCGAATCATTGCTATGCTGCTTGGTACGGCACTGCTTGTATGCGGATGTCAGCAGACACCGAAAGCAACAGATGAAGAGAAGAAGATTGAAGCAGAGAAGAATACAACCAAGACAGAAGAGAAGGAATATCAGGGCAAATTAGACCTGATCAGTCCGGCGGCTTATAATAATACAAACGGACTGAAGCTGAAAAAGGGAGACTACATTTCTATTATAGGAAAGGCGAATGGTACGCAGTATTGGGACGAAGTAAAGAAAGGTGTGACACAGGCTGCAGAGGATCTGAATGCAAGTCTTGGATATACAGGAAAAGACAAGATAAAAGTAACGTATAATGCACCGGATAAAGCAGATAATGTGGATGATCAGGTGAACCTTCTGGATGAAGAATTGGACAGATATCCGGTTGCGGTCGGAATCTCAATTGTAGATCTGCAGGCTTGCCAGGTACAGTTTGATCTCGCAACAGACAGCGAGATCCCGGTTGTCACTTTTGATTCCGGGTCTGATTATCAGGGAGTGGCTGCGGATGTATCGACGGACAATGTAGCTGCAGGAACAGAAGCAGCACAGAGACTGGCAGAAGAGATGAGAGACAGCGGGGAAGCAGTTCTGTTCATTCAGGATTCGAAATCACAGGCTGCTCTTCAGAGAGAAAAAGCGGTGACGGATGAACTGACAGCAAACCATCCGAATATTTCTGTGGTAAATGTATATCACATGGATGAATTGAGCAATATGCAGAAGACAGTATCTGACGAGATCAATGCCGGAACTTACCGTCCAAAAGACAGTGAACTTCCGGATGGACAGCTTACCGGAGAAGATATAGTGGCTGCAGACAGTATTACAGAAGACCAGGTAGTCGATTACATCCTTGCCAAACATCCGAATATCACCGGCTGCTTTGCGGCAAACGGTGATTCTGTGAAACTGGCAGCTGATGGACTGGAAAGAAATAAAATGGAGAAAAAAGTAAAAGTGATCGGTTTTGATGCCAATGATGATGAGATCCAGGATCTGAAAGACGGTACGGTTGATGGATTGATCGTGCAGAATCCATTCGGCATGGGATACGCAACCGTGGTGGCTGCGGCAAGAGCTTCTCTTGATATGGGAAATGAAGCTGTAGTGAATACCGGATATACCTGGGTGACAAAAGAGAATCTGAAGACGGATGAAGTGCAGAAGATACTCTATACAAAATAAAAAAGAAAGTCATTTCTGTGAATATGAGCAGAAGTGACTTTCTTTTTTGGAAGATAAGGGATAATTCCCTGTTACATTAGCCTGCAGCTTTCGGAAGTGAAAATGAAAACTCTGTTCCTACTCCTTCTGTACTCACTACAGTGATGTTCTCACCATGTGCCTGCACCGCTTCTTTCACGATCGCAAGTCCAAGACCGGTGCCTTTCTTATCCTTCCCGCGGGAGAGATCACTTTTGTAAAAACGTTCCCAGATTTTTCCGAGTGCCGCCCTTGGAATTCCGATCCCATTATCTTTGACTGCTGTATATATTTTTTCACCGCGGTCTGTTGTTTCGATGGTAATAATAGAATCCGGATCGCTGAATTTAATGGCATTGTCCAGCAGATTGTATAAGACTTGCTGGATTTTACGTTTGTCGGCATTTACATTCAGATGCTTTGTTGCGAAGACCAGTTCAATAGAGATCTTCTTCTGGGTGCAGACTCCCTCGAAGGATGCCGCCACGTGTTTGATCATCTCGTGGATATCGAATACTTCCCGGTTGAGAAGCAGGTGATTGGTGTCGAATTCATTTAATGTCAGCAGATCATGTGTCAGGTCTGTCAGACGTTCCGTTTCAAATAAGATAATCTTCAGGTACTTCTCATGTAGTTCAGGCGGGATAGTTCCGTCTGTCATAGCTTCTACATACCCTTTGATGGAAGTAAGCGGAGAACGGAAATCGTGGGATACATTTGCCACAAATTTCTTCTGGTAATCTTCCATATCACGAAGCTGTGAAGACATATAGTTCAGTGATGCAGACAGATAACCCATCTCGTCTTCGGTCGTGACCGGAATCTCATACTCCAGATTGCCGGAAGCATACTGTGTTGCAGCTTCGGTGATCTTGTGAAGCGGGCGGTAGACAAGGAAATGGAATGCCAGCAGGATAATGAACGAGAGCAGGAAGATCACGATGAGTGTGATATACACACCACGCATCAATATATCCGTCATAGTATCAACGACGGTAGTGTACTGATGGATCATCAGATAACCTTTTGGAAAATACCCGTAAGTCACCGGAACGGTCACAGTGATGACGTCATTGTCGAAATATCCGTGATAATCACCGGTCTGTGAACGGTCACTTCCGGATTCGGCAGGATCAAAATCCTTGATCGTATCCGGAGCGGATGGGTATTCACCGGAATGAGCGGAGGCGATCATGTTACCGTCCCTGGAAACGAACCAGACTGCGGCATCCAGCTGGGTCTCAATCCCGGATAAGATCATCTGTGTATCAGATTCCTGCAATTCACCGGAAAAATAACCGGGAAGATAGCTGGTGGCAACCATCGTAGCCTCTCGGTACATGCTGTTACTTATACGGTTAAAGATCGGTGTACGGACCAGATTCTCTGTCAGCGTTGCGGTTGTAAAAAGGCTTAAGAATCCGAATATGATATAGATAAATATGAATTTTAAATATAATGTACTTTTCATGATATCTACCCGCTGTTATTTTACTTCAAATTTATAACCGATTCCCCATACGGTGCTGAGACTCCAGCCGTTATGATCCTTGATCTTCTCGCGGAGACGTTTGATATGAACATCTACGGTACGGGTATCGCCGATGTATTCGTAACCCCAGATCTGATCCAACAGCTGTTCTCTGGTGAAGACCTGATTTGGAGAAGACGCGAGGAAATAAAGAAGTTCCAGTTCTTTCGGAGGCATCTCAACGGTATGTCCGTCAACAATGACAGAATAATTAGTCAGATTGATCTCAATTCCCGGATATTCGACACATTTTCCCTTATCTGCCTGAGGGGTCTCAGGTTTTGAACCAACCTGATAGCGGCGTAAAACAGCTTTTACGCGGGCAACAAGCTCTTTGGCATCGAACGGTTTCATAATATAATCATCTGCGCCGAGTTCAAGACCAAGTACCTTGTCGAATACTTCGCCTTTGGCTGAGAGCATGATGATCGGGGTGTTGGATCTGGTGCGGATCTCACGACAGACCTGATATCCATCGATACCAGGCAGCATAAGATCTAAAAGGACCAGATTCGGTTTGTAAGTATCAAAGGCAATCAGTGCCCGTTCGCCGTCGTGGACCATCATGGTATCAAAGCATTCTTTGGCCAGATATAAAGAGACCAGTTCGGCAATATTTTCATCGTCATCGACGATCAGTATTTTCTGTTTATTCATAGATGTATACGCCTCCCATATGCAGATGCATTTTTTGTTTTATTTCAGTTCGGCAATGGTTACGCCTGCGTCACCCTCGCCGAAAGCCCCAAGACGGAATGATTTGACATGTTTCTGCCGCTTCAGATATTTGTGGATGCCGGCTCTTAAGGCTCCGGTACCTTTTCCGTGAACGATTCTTACGGAACTGAGATGTGCAAGCGATGCATCATCCAGATACTTATCCAGTTCGGCCACCGCCTCATCGACCGTTTTTCCAAGAAGGTTGATCTCCGGACTGATCGCAAGGGATTTGCCCATTTTAACTTTACCTTTGCCGGTCTGACGAGTTCTTCCGGTAAATGAATATGCCGGCGCTTCGTCAATGATCTCCAGATCGGAAATATTGACTGTGGAGCGCAAGATTCCCATCTGCACGGTGACATTCCCTTTGGCATCCGGAAGTGAAGTGACAGATCCGGTTAGGTTCATGCTGAGTACTTTGACAGATTCACCCAATTTGAAATCACTGGCTTTGTAAGTCTTTTTCGGTTTTTTCGCATCCGTCTTCATGGAATTCTGTGTGGCATTCATTTTCTTGCGGAGACGTTCACGTTCTTTTTCCATCTCGGCAACGGAAATATTTGCCTTGCCGAACTTGTGGAAGTTACGCATCGTCTCATCGGCGGTTTCCTTGGCATCGGCCAGAATCTCATGCGCTTTTTCATTGGCTTCACGGATGATGCGGTCGCGCTGCTCTTCTAATTTGTCACGTTTCTGACGGGTCTCTTCTTCGAGACGTTCCAGCTCACGTTTGTAGTGCTCGATTTCTTCCTGTTCTTTCCGGATAGTACGCTTACTTGTCTCGAGATCGGTCAACAAGTCTTCGAAGGATTCATCCTGTTCGGTCAGGTGTGTTCTGGCATCATCGATGATGTAATCAGGAAGGCCAAGCTTTCCTGCGATGGCAAACGCATTACTCTTTCCCGGGATACCAATCAGAAGACGGTAAGTCGGACTGAGCGTCTCGACATCAAATTCACAACAGGCATTCTCAACACCTGGTGTGGAAAGAGCGAAGACTTTCAGCTCACTGTAGTGAGTAGTTGCCATGGTGCGGATCCCTCGCTGATGGAGATAGCTTAAGATGGCGATCGCGAGAGCGGCACCTTCAGTAGGGTCGGTTCCTGCGTTCAGCTCATCGAACAGCACCAGAGAATGTTCATCTACATGTTTTAAGAACGAGACGATGTTCGTCATGTGAGAGGAGAAGGTACTGAGGCTCTGCTCAATACTTTGTTCATCTCCGATATCGGCATATACATTTTCAAAAAGAGCCAGCTCCGAACGGTCCAGTGCAGGGATATGAAGTCCCGCCTGTCCCATCAGGGTAAATAATCCGACCGTTTTTAAGGAAACAGTCTTACCGCCGGTGTTTGGTCCGGTTACGATCAGAAGGTCGAAAGTGTCACCGAGAGTGACGGTGATCGGAACGACTTTCTTTTTATCTAACAGAGGATGACGTCCTTCGCGGATATGGATTTTTCCCTTTGTATTGAAGACAGGCTTACTTGCGTTCATAAGAATTGCAAGGTTCCCTCTTGCGAAAATGAAGTCCAGTTCCGTCATGATTTTATAGTCGGTGCGGATGGACTCTGTATATTCTGCGACATCGGCACTTAAGCGTGCAAGGATTATCTGTATCTCTTCCTGCTCTTTGCCGTAAAGTTCTTTCAGGTCATTATTCAGTTTTACAACAGACATTGGTTCGATGAACAGGGTAGAGCCCGTGGCAGACTGATCGTGGATCAGACCGGATACCTGGCTCCGGTATTCGGCTTTGACCGGGATACAATAGCGGTCCCCGCGCATTGTGATGATCGAATCCTGCAGATAGGTGCGGAGTGAACCATTGACCAGAGAAGATAAGGTAGAATGTACTTTATCGTTGATCTGGTTCATGGAACGGCGGATCTGCTTCAGAGTGCTGCTGGCATCATCGCTGATCTCATCTTCGTCAATGATACATCTGCGTATCTCGGTGCTGATCAGTGTCAGCGGCTCAATCTGCTGGAAAAATATATCCAGACAATCTTCCGCATCGTCTACAGTCTCATGACGGCCGTAGGCTTTGATCTGTCCTGCATTTTCCAAAAGCTTGCAGATGCGCAGGAGTTCCCCGCTTCCAAGAGCTGCACCGACTTCCAGACGCTTTAAAGATTCCCCGACCGGGTTGCAGCTTCCGAAAGAAGGACGTCCCTTCCTGATGATACGGGTAAATGCGGCGGCAGTTTGTTCCTGTGCAGTATTGATATCCGGAAGAGATGTCATGGGTTTCAATCTCTTGCAGCGTTCTTTGCCGCCGAAAGAGGTTGCCTGTTCTATTAAGATGTCAATAATTTTATGATATTCTAATTTCGTTAATGTTTTTTTATTCATGTTTTTCACCTGGATCTATTCTATGTTACTGTATGTACAGTAATTCTGGTCAGTAACTATTCTACCTTATTTACGCTATAAAGAAAAGGATAATATTGAACATTCCCATTCCATACGGTATACTATAAAAAGGATTGTAAAGGAGACGGAAGAGCTGATGGATGAGCAGAAACATCTGAAAAATGAACAGGGCGAACCTGGAAATAAAACTGAAAAATCAGAGTATTTATTTATGCAGGAAACAATCAAAGATGAGAACAGCCGCGGGAAAAAGTACCGTAAAGATCTGCTTCGGATCGCAGGACTTGGAGTGGCGTTCGGTGTGTGTGCCTGCATTAGTTTTTCTGCGCTCAGGCCATGGCTTGATGAAAAGTTTCCCAGAGATTCACAGGAAGTTGTAATACCGGAAGAAAAAGAGGAAGAAAAGTCGGATGAAACCACTGCAGATACCGGCAATGACAGTACAGTACAGACGCTTGGCATTGACAGTTACAGAGAACTTCAGAAAGCAATGAATTCAGTAGCATCCGAAGCCGCAAAATCGGTAGTTGAGGTCATCGGTATCTCGGGAGAGCAGGACTGGACGGAAGAATCTTATGATAATAAGAACAGTGTGTCCGGACTGATCATTGCGGATAATGGACAGGAACTTCTGATATACGGAAAGACTTCTATATTAAGAGATACAAAAGAGATCCATATCAGATTCGCGGATGGGACAACGAAGCAGGCTTCTGTGAAGAAGAAGGATGAAAGTCTTGGATTTGCGATCTATGCTGTAGCCAAAAGCAGCATCGCGCAGTCAACATGGCAGCAGATCAGTATTGCAACTCTTGGCAGTTCCGGTTCGGTACAGAAAGGAGATGCTGCGGTGGTTCTCGGAAAACCGTTCGGTTATGCGGGAGCGGTTGGATTCGGAACAATTGCGAGCAGCAGAAATGAACTGGACGGTGATGACGGAAGTTATCCGCTTCTTTGTACAGACATTGGTGCGGCAGAGGACGGGACAGGTGTGATCATCAACCTGTCGGGCGAAGTGGTTGGAATTATTGACCAGGGTATATCCGGAAACAGCAGCAAAGAACTGGTGACTGGTTATGGAATCTCAGGATTGAAATCAGAGATTGAACTGTTATCCAACGGTCAGGCGGTGCCATATATCGGCATCCGTGGACTGGATGTGACGGCAGAAATCGAAGCGCAGGGAATTCCTGAAGGCGTGTATGTCCGGACCGTAGAGACGGATTCACCGGCAATGGCAGCAGGGATCCAGAGTGGAGATATCATTACGGAGGCAGCAGGGAAGAAGATAACATCACTATCAGCCTACCAGAGTGTACTGCGGGACCAGAAAAGCGGCAGTAAGATCAGACTCAAAGGACAGAGACAGGGATCCGGTGGTTATGTGGACATTTCCTTTGACGTGACAGTCGGAAGTAAGGAGTAGTTTGCCGGACTGGATGTTTTGGTGCCGGGACAGTTGTAAAATAAAGATATAGAATATAGAAAGAGGAAATAAGATGAGATATATCAATACCCTTCACGAAGGGGAAACGATCAGAAATGTATATTTGTGTAAAGGAAAGCGTTCAGCGGAGACCAGAAACGGAAGACCGTATGATAATCTGATCCTGCAGGATAAGACCGGAACACTGGACGGAAAAGTATGGGATCCGAATTCCGGTGGAATCGCAGACTATGATGAGCTGGATTTCATTGAGGTATATGGTGAGATCATCAGCTATAACAATAATCTGCAGATGAATATCAAGCAGATCAGAAAGGTGCAGGAAGGCGAATACATCGCTGCTGATTATATGCCGACAACAGAGAAAAGTACAGATGGCATGTATGAGGAACTGCTTGGATACATTAAGAAAGTAGACAACCAGTATCTGAGACAAGTACTGGATCATTATTTTATAAAAGACGAGACATTTATCCGTAATTTCAAGGGACATTCGGCCGCGAAGACGGTACATCACGGGTTTGCCGGAGGACTTCTGGAACATACACTGAGTGTTGTGAAGTTCTGCGATTACATGGTGGGGGCATATCCGATCCTGAATAAGGATCTGCTTTTCACGGCGGCAATCTGTCACGATATCGGAAAGACGAAGGAATTGTCATCTTTCCCGGAAAATGATTACACAGACGAAGGACAGCTTCTGGGACATATCGTGATCGGTGTGGAGATGATCGGAGATGCAGTCCGCAATATCCCGGATTTTCCGGAGAAACTTGCGAACGAATTAAAACACTGTATCGTTGCACATCATGGAGAACTGGAATACGGTTCCCCGAAGAAACCGGCACTTGCCGAGGCGATGGCTCTGAATCTTGCTGACAATGCAGATGCGAAGATGCAGACCCTGACAGAGTTATTCAAAGATAAAAAAGGTAATGACTGGCTGGGATATAACCGCCTGTTTGAATCAAATATCAGAAAGACAGTTATCTAATGATGCAGAAGAATGAATTAGTAAAGGTTAAAATTGAAGATATCGGAGTCGGAGGAGAAGGCATCGGAAAGGTGGACGGGTATACACTGTTCATCAAAGATGCCATTATAGGGGATGTCGTAGAGGCAAAGGTTATGAAAGCCAAGAAGAATTACGGCTATGCCCGCCTGATGAATGTCCTGACTCCGTCGAAAGACCGCGTAGAGGAAGTGGTCTGTCCGATGGCGAGAAAATGCGGTGGATGTCAGATACAGGAGATGAAGTACCCGGCACAGCTTGCATTTAAAGAATCTAAGGTACGCGGCAATCTGGAGCGGATCGGAGAAGTTCCGGGTGAACTTCTGGATCAGATCATGCATCCGGTTGTCGGCATGGACGAGGAAGGGATGCAGCCGTTCCGCTACCGTAATAAGGCACAGTTTCCGATTGGGACAGACAAAGACGGCAGAGTGACCGCCGGATTCTATGCCGGCAGAACGCACAGCATTATCGGGAATACAGACTGTGTACTTGGTGTGGAAGTGAATGAAGAGATCTTGAACTGTATCCTGGATTTTATGGAAGAATTTGAAATTCCAGCATACGATGAAGTGAAACATAAGGGACTGGTGCGCCATGTGCTGCTCCGTTACGGATTTAAAACGGATGAGATCATGGTGTGTTTGGTCATCAATGGAAAGACCATTCCGCACTGCCATGATCTGGTCGGACGTCTCCGACAGATTCCGGGCATGACAAGCATCACACTCAGCTCGAATACGGCGAAGACGAATGTGATCATGGGCGATACGATCCGCCTTCTGTGGGGGCAGGAGTTCATCACAGACTATATCGGTGAGATCAAGTATCAGATTTCCCCTCTGTCATTTTACCAGGTGAATCCGGTCCAAACAGAGAAGTTATACGGACTGGCACTGGACTATGCAGGTCTTACAGGCAATGAGACAGTGTGGGATCTGTACTGCGGAATCGGAACCATTTCCCTGTTCCTTGCGAAGAAAGCAAAGCAGGTATACGGTGTAGAGATCGTACCGCAGGCCATTGACGATGCAAGGAATAATGCGAAGATCAATGATATTACGAATGCGGAATTCTATGTAGGCAAGGCAGAAGAAGTTCTGCCGGAATATTATAAAGAATATGAAAAGACACATAACGGAGAGACGGTGCACGCTGATGTGATCGTGGTCGATCCGCCGAGAAAGGGCTGTGAGGAATCCCTGCTTCAGACGATCGTGGATATGCAGCCGGAGAAAGTCGTGTATGTAAGCTGTGACAGTGCAACGCTTGCGAGGGATGTGAAGTTCTTAAGAGCAAAGGGATATGAACTTAAGGATGTGACGCCGGTGGATCAGTTTCCGCATACGGTGCACGTGGAGACGGTATGTTTATTGTCCAAACTTAATGCAAAGCAACATATCGAGGTAGACATCCACATGGACGAACTTGATCTCACCGATGCAGAGAAGAAAGCCACCTATTCGGAAATCAAGGAATATGTGCTGGAGCATACCGGACTCAAGGTCAGCAGCTTGTATATCGCTCAGGTGAAGCAGAAATGCGGTATCATCGAGCGAGAAAATTACAACAAACCGAAGTCCGATGATGCAAAACAGCCCCAATGCCCGCCCGATAAGGAAAAAGCAATCAAGGAGGCGCTCAAGCACTTCGGCATGATCTAAGGAGGGCAAAATGAAGCGTTTACTTTCTTGTGAGTTCAATATGGATACTGCCTGTGTGGAGCTGAAATTTGCAAATGGCAGCATGATTGCCATTGATACGATTGCGGTAGAGAATGAGGTTGCCGATAATATATATCAGCGGTCAGAGCTGGACTGGCTGATTTACAACGATCCGGCAGCCTATGCAGATTTAGTTCTCAACGGCGACCCGGAAACATACCTGAAAACTGTTACAGAATATAAACCTTTGGACTGATTACCAGAGATAAAGCAAGCCGCCTGTGCGGGCATATCAAATGCTCATACAGGCGGCTTTTCCTTTTTGTACTGTGACTTTATCAGTTCTCCGAAATGGACCGCTTAAACAATATCCATGTACTTATGAAGTAGCATATCAGCAGTAAGAAAAGAATACCAATGATAATCCCTACTTGTACCATCAAGGCTCCGCAGCCAATATAAGCTGAGATTTCAGCAGAAACACTTTGAAGAAAATAGCCAATCACAATAATTGCTACAACGATTGCCGCTGTGATCGGCATCCCAAACCAAACACCAAGCTGTTTTAGAACCAAAGTATGCAGGTCCTTCTCTTCCACTCCCATTTTTCGCAGAACCGAAAATCTGTAGTTGTTTTTTTCTGCATCCAGGAGCTGCTGAAGAGCCAGCACGGTAAGACACATCACCATCAGAACAATTGCACCATAGATCAAGGACGCTTTTAGGATAAAGTTAAGGGCGATTATACGGTTCACTTCCGTAGTATGGACAGTTGTACTGTATCCTGCCAGATTGTCTTTATCAGGATCTTCTGGATAAGAACGCCCAAGAAGCTGTTCCAGCATTTCTGCCGTTTTGAAGGGAAGCGGATATTGGGTCATCACAAATCGGTTGCGCTGTACCGGAAGCAAGACTTGCGCTATTTCGTCAGGTATGATATACACCACATCTGTATAAAGATTATAGATGGATTCCCCCACAGGCTCCTGAAACACGGCGTTCTCACTGAGTTTCAGGGTGCCTGCGTCAGTTTCCAATAAGGTATGCTCAGCAATGTAGTTTTCAATATCCTTGTCCTCTGCTGCACGATGCCAGTGGGTAGCAAATTCATCCGTTTGTAAGATAATAGGTTCATATCCCAACATTTTCCGAACAGCGTTATAATCCTTCAGTGCGATCGCCAAGGGAGGAAAATTGTACTTTACTCGCTGGTGAAAGTCGCTTTGCTTGGGAAGATATTCCGAAAAAGTCAAATCGTCCTTTATCGCTATTTTGTTTTGTTCTATGAACGCAGTAATTTCTCCATAGTCTGTATCCGGAAGATTTTCCACTTCATAAACATCGTTGTAGCGGCTTGAAATTTGAATATCATAGACAGCCCGACTGTCCAAATAGCCCAGACTCCATCCCGTTAAAACCGGCGCAATGACAAACAAGCAGATAGAAAAAGTCAGGGTCACACAAATGATCGTCATCGTTTTCGTATTGGTAGCCAGCTTAGAGGAAAGCTGTCCAAACAGAAATAAACTCGTATTATGATATTTGCGGGACACTTTAGACTCCTTCCAGTATAGGAGCGCCGCATTCGATAAATACATGACTGCGGAAATGATAAACAAAATATCCGCAACCCCAAACAGCAAATATTGATTCAGAGTTGGAGCGTCAAATCCAAGGAAGTAGGCTTTTTCCAGTTCTGCGATGGAAAAAATCGGGATAGCGGTCAATACAGCACCAGCCAGAAGTCCGCAAAGATATCGGGAAAACCCTATTTTTCTGTGTAAAACAGCACCTGCGATTGCCCAAAGCAGCGTCAGTGCAGGGAAAAGGACATTCCCCCAATACATGAGCTTTACAGGAAGCGGATGTCTGGAATCGAAGTAAAAATGATATTTTACAGTACCTACCTCCAGCATCCACAGCAGCAGAATGCCATAGAAAATACAGATCATCGGCATCCATCTGCTTTTATGAAGCGGTTTTTCATTCTGACGGTTTGCCGTCATAAGCTCAATAATCCTGCTTTTGTTGAGAATTCTGACATTCCCGACTCCAACCAGAATCTGGCAAACAACAAAGAAGCCCACGGTCAACAGCACAGTATCCGGGAAAAACGACCAAGAAAAAGCGTAGGGTTCCCCAAAAGAAGCAAGCAGCATAGCCGTAATGACCTGAGAAACGACCATCCCCAGAAGGATTCCCACCGACACAGAGAATATGAGCAGGAAAAAAGTCTCTCCAAAAAAGAGCAGGCCTATGGTTTTTTGCTCCATTCCCAAGGTTGCCTCAACGGCAAACTCCTTTTGCTTTTTTCTCAGCATGAAACGATTGACATAGTGGATCAGAAACAACAAAAGCAAACTAATCCCGCAAATTGCCAGTTTCATACCTCCAGCCAGCAGGGAAATATTATATTCCGCACCAATGGTCGGATGATAATGGGTGCTGCTGATAGACAAAAACGCATAGAACAGGGTGACACAGAGTGTCATGGTCACAATATAAATCAAATAGTCCTTCACAGACCGCTTTGCATTTTTGAAAATAAGTTTAGCGTACATCGCTCATGCCCCCTCCCATCATGGTAAGGACATCCAGGATTTTTTCAAAGAAAGTCCTGCGGGAATCACCCCCCTTACGGATTTCCGTAAAGATTGCCCCGTCCCTCATAAAGAGAATACGATTGGCATAGCTTGCCGAGAAAGCATCGTGTGTCACCATCAGAATCGTGGCTCCGAGATCTTCATTGATACTCTGGATCGTCGAGAGCAGCATCTGGGACGAGTGACTGTCTAACGCACCGGTGGGTTCATCCGCCAAAATCAGCTTAGGCTGATTGATAATGGCTCTGGCACAGGCGCACCGCTGCTTCTGGCCGCCGGACACCTGATAGGGGTATTTGTCCAGAATATCCGTGATATTCAGCTTTCCGGCCATTTCCCGCACCCGCCCATCAATCTCGCCTGCTGGAACCTTGTTGATGGTCAGCGCCAGGGCTATGTTTTCCGAAATGGTCAGCGTGTCCAGCAGGTTAAAATCCTGAAATACAAATCCAAGATTCTCCCGACGAAACCGGGCAATCTGTTTTTCGTTGATTTCCGTCACATCGGTTCCGTCCAGATAGATATGTCCCGCACTGACGGTATCAATGGTGGAAATACAGTTGAGCAGGGTAGTCTTGCCGGAGCCAGATGCTCCCATGATTCCTACAAATTCTCCCTCTTGAACGGAAAAGCTGATGTCCTGAATTGCTTTTGTAACATTTCCGCCATTTCCGTAATATTTTTGGATATGATCCAGTTTCAAAATTTCTTTCATTGTTATCACCTCTGATCTCTATTGTAAAATAAGAGTGGCTTTGTTTGTATCAAGTTTTCTTACAAAGTTCTAACAAAAATGTAAGAAGTGCAGAACGCTTTTCAGTTCTGCACTTCATGAATCAGACAGTTAATGTGAAAAGAAAGGGAAATGGCTGTGCCATGTTCCGACGACTCCGCCGTAATGCCAATGCCCAGCTTTTCACAGAGCCGTTTGCACAGATACAGACCAATGCCCGTGGACTGCTGAATCAGACGACCATTCTGACCGGTAAATCCCTTTTCAAAGATACGGGGCAGATCGGACGCAGCAATCCCGATTCCATTGTCCTCCACGACAAGGACAACCTGATCCTGCCATTTATGAGTAGAAATGCGGAGAACCGGCTGCTTCGTACGATACTTGACCGCATTGACAATCAGTTGATTTAGGATAAAACGCACCCACTTTTCATCTGAATAAACCGTATCCTGCATTTCCTCCACTTCCAGGCGCATACCACTTTGGAGCAGCAGATATTTGTTATCTGCAATCGCCTGATGCACCACTTGGGACAGTGCCATTTCCCGGACAGAATAATCTTTCTCTGTATGCTCACTGCGAGCATAATAAAGAGCCTGTTCCGTAAAGCGGTTGGTCTTTTCCAGTTCCAGCAGAAGTTCTTTTGTCCAGTTCGTCCGATGGTTTTCACATAGGAGTTTCATGGCAGTAATGGGCGTTTTGATTTCGTGAATCCATTGTTCAATGTATTCCTTGTACTCCAGGCGTTCCCGCTCGACCTCCCCAATCTGCTCCAACATGGATTTTCCAGCCATTTTCAAAATCTGATAGTAAACCTGATCCTCGGCCTGTTCCGGCAGTTCCATCACTTCAGAAATAAGGTATCTCTCGGAGAGCTGCTTCGCCATATCCAGAAGTTTTTTCATCTGCCGCTTTCGTTTCCAGTAAGTGAGGACAAGTCCCATCAGCAAAATCAATGCCCATACGATCAGGATCAATACTACTGCGGAAGCCGAATTGCCGCACACCAGCAAAAATACAGTGAGCGCAGCCATGCAAACAAGGTTCGTCAGCAGAAATGGAAGCCTGTTTTTCCAATACCGTTTGCTGTTCATATCGTGTACCCCTGGCGATGCTTTGTCTTGATAAAATCCGTCAGGCCAATGCCCGCCAGTTTTTCCCGGATGCGGTTGATATTGACGCTCAAAGCATTGTCATCCACATATAGCTGATTGTCCCATAGATAATCTACAATATCATTACGGGAACAAATCTTTCCTGCGTGTTTGAAAAGATAATATAATATTTTCAATTCATTCTTTGTCAGTTCTGCTTGGTTACCGTCATATTCAATCGTGCTACTTTCTAAGTGAAGAATCGCTCCTTGCCAATTCAGACGCTCAATTTGTTCTATCGGGTAAGCTCGTTTCATCAAGGATGAAATCTTTGCCAGCAGAATTGCTGTGTTATAAGGCTTGGTGATAAAAGCATCTCCACCCAGCAAAATACTGTTCAATTCATCCATGTCCGTATTGCAGCTTGTTACAAAGATAATCGGTACATTGGAAAAACTGCGGATTTGAGAACAGATTGAGTAGCCGCTTTCTTGTGGCAGCTTTATGTCCAGCAAAATCAAATAGGGATGAGTATTTTTGACCGCTTGCATAACTGATGTAAAGTCAGTAACTGCGGATGCCTCATATCCGTTTCCGTTTAACAGAACTTGTAATTCAGTTTGAATGATTGGGTCATCTTCGATGATGAGTATTTTATATTTTTCCATGATTACATGTCCCTTTCTTTGAATATTTAGTACCACCAAGGCAGTTCCAGCCAGAAGTTATCCAGAGCCAATTTCTCCGTGGACTTTGCTCTGCTCTCTGACAGATGGAAGTGCTTCGCCGTTTCGCTCAGAGGATGGAGGACATCGTCCTCAAAGCCAAAGCGATACCAGAGATAGGCTTTCTCTCGCTCATCAATCATTTCCAGAGCCGTATGGATTTCTTCGTGGGTTTCCTTTGCAATGAAAATCTGCTCTGGGTTCTGTACTCTGGAATCTGCTATAAATTCATGTTGTCCCTTATTCTCGCCCTTTTTGACCTCATCCAGACGAATGATACAGTCCAGATTTTTGGCTTCAAAGGTAGGATTCAGCCTGCGGATGTAGTCCAGCATGGCATTATGAATAGCCGGGGCAGCATAGGTCAAAAACTTGTTCCCGTAGTCGGGTTGAAAGCTGCTTATGCAGCCCAGAAGCCCCAATGAACCCTCCTGCACCAAATCGTTCAGTTCAATGCCGAGGGCAACGTTCAGCTCCCGCTGTGCGCTCCATATCTCGTATGGAGCGCACAGCGGGAGC
>NZ_WWSA01000030.1:0-42404 GCF_009875615.1 Dorea sp. BIOML-A1 | reverse complement strand
CTCTAAATGTTTCTAACGGCATTCCACATTCACAATAATCCTTATCTATTGTTTCCTTCAAGTCGTGACTGGCAGCGGATGTTAATAAATAAAATGCCCGGAAGTGTAACCCAGTGGAAGCCACTACGGTTACGCATTTGCCATTTCATTCGTAAGGCATTTGATACACACGGAATAAAACTTGGAAAGGCGTTCCAGTGAATGTGAAAGAGGCGTTGGTAATTCTTAAGGGGTAAAATTCTGCGTTAGGTTTTCAAAATTTGACTGTCTGAGGCGTATGCCGAGTTTCAAATTTTGAAAGCCTGCTTTTAGCAGAATTTTACCCCTTTAGAATTGACCCGCCGATGGAACCTGAGCAGGAACGCCTTTTCAAGTTTTATTCCGGTTCGGGTATCCACAGCCTTCCTGAATTAAATCCCAACATCAGCCTCAAGTATCTCTACCTCACCAATCGGAAGCACCAGACAGGTGGCTGTAATGAGCGGCACGAATGTAAACCATATTCCATGAATTCCGGCGTGCTTTACTGCAAAATATCCGGCAAGAACTCCTAGATGGAAGAAAATCAGTGTACCTGTAAAAAGCCATGCGCGTTTTTTTTGTGACTGATCATGAGTCATATGATATCTCATCCACGCAAGAACGGTCTGCTTGTAGTTATTTGTCGAAAAGATGGTGGAACTGTTATAACATTCTGGAGTAGTAAACGTTTGCCACTGGTATGCATTCAGGATGAATACAGGGAACAGTGCGATCAATGGATGAACGGATGACGGAATGATTCCGGCAATCCATACACAGACTATTTCTATCACCAGTGCGATATAAGATTTTACGGAGGAAAAACGTTCCCCGATTAAGAAAGCTGCAATGATTGCAAGACCATATAAAATAAAAATCGCCAGACGCAGAAAAGCATCTGTCAGATTCATTTCAGCAAAATTTAAGATCATTTCAATCAGATTCATGGTCTGTGCGGCACCGAAGTTACCACCGCGGACTAAGATGGCGTAGACACCGGTCAGTCCACCGATAAATGCAAGGTTTATGTGCAGTAATGCGCGTTTATGATTATGTATCCAATTCATTTTTATCACCCGTTGCCTATTATAGGCTGGGGAAGCAGAAAAATCAAACAAAAGTGCAGAAAAATTCGATTGAATGGAAAATAATACAAATATAGATTGACATTTGAAGGAAAGTTGAGTATTATAGACTTTAATGAATAAAAGCGTTAAAGTACGAAAGCTAAAGACGCTAAGAATCATATAAAACATAATAAATATGAAATGAACACGAAAGGGGAATTTTCCAATGCCGATTACAGATATATTGGAGAAAAACTGCCGCCTGTACGGAGACGATGTTGCGCTGGTAGAGATCAATCCGGAGATGCCGGAGACAAAAAGAACTACATGGAAGGAGTTTGACCTGATTGAACCATCCCGTGCAGCTTATTACAGAAGAGAAATTACATGGAATGTATTTAACGAAAAGGCAAATAGATTTGCCAATCTGCTGGTTGAAAGAGGAATAAAAAAAGGAGAAAAAGTGGGGATTCTCCTGATGAACTGTCTGGAATGGCTGCCAATCTATTTCGGAATCCTGAAGACCGGAGCACTGGCGGTACCTTTGAATTTCCGTTATTCTGCGGATGAGATCAAGTATTGTGTAGAACTTGCAGAGATAGATATTCTGGTATTTGGGCCGGAGTTCATCGGACGAGTAGAGGAGATTGCAGACGAGATCAGTAAAGGACGTCTGTTATATTTTGTAGGAGACGGATGTCCCGGTTTTGCGGAGGATTACAATGCGCATACAGCTAACTGCTCCAGTCAGTCACCTAAGATTGATGTGAACGACGATGACGATGCAGCTATTTATTTTTCATCCGGAACAACAGGATTTCCGAAGGCAATCCTGCATAATCATGAATCGTTGATGCATGCGGCAAAAGCAGAACAGAATCATCACGGTCAGACAAAAGACGATGTGTTTTTGTGTATTCCGCCGTTGTATCATACCGGAGCCAAGATGCACTGGTTTGGCAGTCTTCTGACTGGTGGAAAGGCAGTATTGTTAAAAGGAACAAGTCCAAAGACAATTTTACAGGCTGTATCTGAAGAGCACTGTACAATCGTATGGCTGTTAGTACCATGGGCGCAGGATCTTCTGCTTGCACTTGACAACAAAGAACTGGACATTGCAGATTATGATCTGGATCAGTGGAGACTGATGCATATCGGAGCACAACCGGTACCGCCAAGTCTGATCAAACATTGGAAAGAATACTTCCCAAATCACAAATACGACACGAACTATGGTCTGAGTGAGTCTATCGGACCTGGATGTGTACATCTTGGAGTGGACAATATTGATAAAGTAGGAGCTATCGGAAAAGCCGGATATGGATGGGAAACGAAGATTATTGATGAACAGGGTGAGCCTGTAAAACAGGGCGAGACCGGAGAACTTGCAGTCAAAGGACCTGGAGTCATGACCTGTTATTACAGAGATCCAAGAGCAACCGCAGAAGTTTTGCATGATGGATGGTTATATACCGGAGATATGGCGATGGAAGATGAAGATGGCTTTATCTTTCTGGTTGACCGTAAGAAAGATGTTATCATCAGTGGCGGTGAGAATATCTATCCGGTGCAGATCGAAGATTTCCTGCGTACCAACGAGGCAATTCTGGATGTAGCTGTTATCGGGCTTGCTGATCACAGACTGGGCGAGATATCAGCGGCGATCATTGAACTGAAGCCGGGAGTAGAATGTACGGAAGAGGATATTCAGGAATTCTGTAAGAAGCTTCCAAGATATAAGAGACCACGGAAGATTATATTTGCAGATGTCCCACGTAATCCTACCGGAAAGATTGAAAAACCAAAGCTTCGTGCGAAATACGGAGCAACACAGCTGGTTGCAGCACAGAACCAGGGATAATGAAAAGTATCAGAAATGTCATTTCTTTTGCAAGGAAAACTTTGCAGGGAGATGACATTTTTTTACAGACATGTTTATAATAGTGAGAATGAAAAATAAGCAGACTGGAGCTGAAGATAGAATGAATCAGAATGAGAAAAAAGAAATGAAGATCCGGATTGCAAAAGAGGAAGATGCGGAAGCACTGCTTGCAATCTATGCGCCTTATATCGAGCACACAGTTATTACATATGAGTATGATGTGCCGACCGTGGAAGAATTCCGAGGAAGAATCAGACGCGTGCTGAAGAGATATCCATATCTTGTGGCAGAGTTAAATGGGGAAATATGCGGCTATGCATATGCAAGTGCCTTTCACGACAGACCGGCAGGTGGATGGAATGTAGAGACATCTATCTATGTGGACCAAAATAAAAAAGGAATGGGAATCGGAACAGCACTGTATGATAAGCTGGAGAAGATATTAAAGAGGCAAAATGTACTGAATATGAATGCGTGTATCGCCTGTACGGAAATAGAAGATGAATATTTGACCAATGCAAGTATCCGTTATCATGAACATCTGGGATATCGTATGGTCGGCTGGTTTACAAACTGTGGTTATAAATTCCACAGGTGGTATAATCTGGCGTGGATGGAAAAAGAGATTGGAGAGCACGTGGCAGATCAGCCGCCGGTGATTGCTTTTCCGGAGATTGTGAGAGATATTTCTTTACAGAACGGAGAACTACGTTTATAATATGCATATTAAAATAAGTGAAAATACAAGGTTTCTCCGAAGCCTTCATGCCTAAGATCACATAAAGTATCATATCTGAGACGTTGATGTATGCAAAATGAAATCAAAATTAGACATAATAAAAGAATTGTGATGATGGGATGTTGGCCAGGAACGGCAGATATGTCAGTTCCTCAGGGTAGATGTGGAAACGTATCTGCCTCCCGCATATTTGGAAAGGAGAGCAGCACCTGAGATATACAAGAGAAGTTGCCGGATGTCCAAGCATCTGTAAAGAACTGCCAGTGGCAGATTTTTTGAATACATGGCAAGTTCTCTGTGTCTGCCTGCTCTTTTTTCGGAAAGAGCAGGTTTTTTATATTATGAATGTAGAATTGGATAAGATAAAGTCCGGATCCAGCGCAGTGATACTTTGCGGAGGGAAAAGCACCCGGATGGCTCAGGATAAAGCAGGACTTTTGATTGGGAAGAAGACATTTTTACAACAGATAGAGGAAAATCTAAAAGACGCAGATGAGATATTGCTCTCGGTAAAAGACCGGCGGGATTATCCTGAGATAGGAGCAAGGCATATCGAAGACCGGGAAGCGGATAAGGGTCCGCTTATGGGACTCTGCTCGGTGTTGGAAGAATGTAGTTATGATAAGGTCTGGGTAATGTCTTGTGATATGCCGTTGGTTAACTGGGATACGGCACAGGAACTGGAACATTATCTGACAGATGGAATCGATGCAGTAATCCCGGTAGACAGAACCGGAAGGAAATACGTTCTCTGTGCATGGTATCGGAAATCTATACTGGAGATTCTGAAAGAACAGCTGGAATCCGGAGATTTGAAAGTAAAGCACCTGCTGGAGCGTCTGAGAGTGTGTTATGTAGCTGTAGAAGGATTGTCGGATGGAAGCCGTAAATTCCAAAATATCAATACCAGGGAGGAATATCAGACGTTTACAGAACGATCAGCAGTCAGACTGGAAAAAGAACTGCACACAGATATTCCGATTGTATCTTTTGTTGCATATTCCGGCACCGGTAAGACGACATTTTTGGAAAGATTAATCCCAAAGCTGAAAGCACAGGGACTTAAGATCGCAATTGTGAAACATGACGGACACCGATTTGAAATTGACCACGAAGGAAAAGACAGTGACCGTTTCACAAAAGCCGGGGCAGATGTGACAGGACTGATTTCATCGGAAAAAGCGGTATTGATGGAAAACAGGCAGACAGATCCGGAAGAATTTCTGAAAAAGATAGACGGAGTAGATCTGATTCTGACGGAAGGATTTAAACAAGGACCATGGCCGAAGATTATGCTGCACCGGAAGGGGAGCGGAAAACCCATGCCGCTATTGCCGGAAGAATGTCTGGCAGTGATCAGTGATGTGGAGATTCTGGATTGCGAAAATGTCTTCACATTGGAAGAGATAGAGAAAACGGCAGATTTTTTATTCAGCTATATACAGAATATATCATGATAATAATGTAAACAAAAAGAAAATGAGGAGAAAAATATGAGACTGATCAGAACAGAAGATGCAGCAGGACATGTATTATGTCACGACATGACACAGATCATTCCGGGAGTAACGAAAGATGCAAGATTCCGGAAGGGCCATGTTGTTACAGAAGAAGATATTCCGGTATTGCTTTCGATTGGGAAAGAACATCTGTATGTCTGGGAGAAGACAGATGGAATGCTTCATGAAGATGAAGGTGCGGAACGCCTGCGTAAGATCGCACAGAATGAAAATATGCATCCGTCAGAAGTAAAAGAAGGAAAGATTGAATTGATTGCGGATATTGACGGTTTATTTCAAGTGGATGTCGGGCGTTTATATGATGTGAACAGTGTCGATGAGATCATGATCGCGACCAGACATACGAATATGGCAGTGAGAAAAGGAGACAAGCTTGCGGGAATGCGTGTGATTCCGCTGGTCATAGATGAAAAGAAACTGGAAGAAGCAGAAAAAGCAGCGGGGAAAGAACCATTATTGAAGGTGACACCGTGGAAATTAAAGACTGCAGGTGTGATCACGACAGGAAGTGAAGTCTATAAAGGCCTGATCAAGGATCAGTTTACGCCGGTAGTAGAAAAGAAACTGGAAGCATTCGGGATACAGATGATAAAACATGTGCTGTGCAGTGATGACATGGAGATGATTACACAGGCGATTGCAGATATGAAGAAATCAGGAGTGGATCTGATCATCTGTACAGGAGGAATGAGTGTTGATCCGGATGATAAGACGCCGGGGGCGATCAAAGCTTCCGGAGCCGGGATTGTAACCTATGGAGCACCGACACTTCCTGGGGCAATGTTGTGTCTTGGATATTTTGAGGACGGGACACCGATTGTCGGACTTCCGGGGTGTGTGATGTATGCAAAGGCGACGGTATTTGACCTGATCCTTCCGAGAATAGCGGCAGGAGTCCGGATTGACCGGAAAGCGATTATCCGGATGGGACATGGAGGACTCTGCCTGGGATGCCGGGAATGCCATTATCCGGTCTGCCCATTTGGAAAGGAGACATAAAGTGCGACCATCCAGAGTAACACTTGAACAGGCGCAGGAGTTGTTTAAAACCTGCATGCCTGTAAGAAAAAAAGAAGAAAAGCGGTCGGCAGACTGTCTGGGACAGATTCTGGCAAAGCCGGTATATGCGGCAGTGACACAGCCGCCGTTTCCAAGATCCGCAATGGATGGATTCGCATTGAGAGGCCGAGATATATGCAGGGCGGATATACAGCATCCGGTTACATTAGAAGTTACAGGGTGCGTGTGTGCCGGACAGGAGACGGAACTTGTGCTAAAGCCGTATCAGGCAGTACGGATCATGACCGGTGCGATGATACCGGAAGGCGCAGACTGTGTGGTAAAGCAGGAAGATGCAGAATGGGACGAAAGAGCAGTCCGGATATATCATAATGCGAAGCCCGGAGAAAATTACTGCCCGGCGGGAGAAGATTTTTCGGCAGGAGATTTGCTGGCAGAAGCCGGAACCCCGGTAGATTCTTATCTGCTGGCAGCTGTCACGGCAGCAGGAGTAAGAGACCTTACGGTGTACAAAAGACTGAAGGCAGCGGTGATCACAACGGGTGATGAACTACAGAATACGGAGACACCACTGCAGCCGGGAAAAATCTACGATGCGAATGGAATCTGGCTGTGTACAAGGTTAAGAGAGATGGACTGCGAGGTAGTACGGTATCAGACAGCAGGAGATGACCAAAGTAAAATTGCAGATGAGATCAGAGAAGCATGGAAAGAAGCAGATCTGATCCTTACAACCGGAGGTGTGTCGGTAGGAGAGAAAGACTTTCTGGCGGGTGTCATAGAAAATCTGACCGGAAACGTGTTATTTCATGGGATACAGGTAAAACCCGGAATGCCGACGATGCTTTCGGTGGTGAAGGGAACTCCGGTTCTGTCGCTTTCAGGCAATCCATTTGCTGTGGAAGCGTTATTTGAGGTATTAGCCGGCAGTTATCTGACAGATGTGGAAGCCGGCAGGTATTTGCAGAAGAATCAGATGAAAGTACTGAAACAGACATTTGTAAAGACAGGTAAAATGAAACGGATTGTAAAAGGAAGATGCGATGAAAGCGGTGTATATCTACCACAGATCCAGAAAAACGGTCAGCTTAAGAACGGAATCGGAAGTAACTGCCTGGTGATTTTTCCGGAAGGTGAACGGACGTATGCAGAAGGAGAAGCCGTCCGGGTAATCAGGATATAAGCAGAATCACATAGTAAAAAAGGAGTAATCATGGGAGAATTTACGCATTTTAACGAACAGGGACATGCAGTGATGGTTGATGTCAGTGAAAAATCAGACACAGTGCGTGAAGCAACGGCAATGGGAAGAATCTCAATGTCGCAGGAGTGTTTCGAAAAAGTGAAAACAGGCGGAATGAAAAAAGGAGACGTTCTTGGAACGGCCAGAATTGCAGGGATTATGGGAGCTAAGAGAACATCGGAGTTGATTCCGCTGTGCCATATCCTGAATCTGAGCAAGGTTATGATAGAATTTGAATATATAGAGGCAGCCTGTGAAATTGAAGCGCGCTGTACAGCGAAGACAGTCGGAAAGACCGGTGTAGAGATGGAAGCGCTCACCGGTGTACAGGTAGCACTGCTTACTATCTACGATATGTGTAAAGCAGTGGATAAAGGTATGTGCATGAAGGATATCCGGCTGTTGGAGAAAACAGGTGGAAAAAGTGGAGTGTGGAAGGCCGGACAGGAGAAGAACATATGATCGATGCTGTCGGAAGAACAATTGATTATATGAGGATCTCCATTACGGACCGGTGTAATTTGAGATGCAGGTACTGTATGCCGGATGGAATTACGCAGGTAGCTATGTCTGAGATCCTCACATACGAAGAAATTAAAAAAATATGCACGCTTGCAGAAGAGCTTGGAATCCGGAAGATCAAGATTACAGGAGGAGAGCCGCTGGTAAGAAAAGGTTGTGTGGATCTGATCGGAATGATAAAAGAGATTCCGGGTATCATCCAGGTGACGATGACGACAAACGGCGTCCTATTGAAAGAAAACCTGAAAGCATTAAAGGATGCCGGACTGGATGGGATAAATATCAGCCTGGATACACTGGATCATGAAAAGTACTACAAGATCACCGGAACAGATGCCTGTGATACTGTGCTGGAAGCAGTGGAGGCTTCGGCAGAAAGTGGAATACGGACCAAAGTAAACAGTGTGTTGCAGGATGCCGGTGACAGACAGGAATGGAGAGCACTGGTAAAACTGGCAGAGAAACTGCCGGTAGATGTCAGGTTTATAGAATTGATGCCGATTGGCTGTGGAAAGAGGAATACAGGTGTATCGAATCTGGAATTACTGGATGAAATAAAGAAAGAGTATCCGGATATCCGGATAGATCCGGAAATACATGGAAACGGACCTGCGGTATATTACCGGATCCCGGGATTTGAAGGAAGCATCGGATTCATTAGTGCGATGCACGGTAAATTCTGCAACACCTGTAACCGCATACGGCTGACTTCAACCGGAGACCTGAAGCCGTGTCTGTGCTACGGGGATATATATCCGCTTAAAGAATTACTGAAAAGCGGAACAGATGATGAGATAAGAGAACAGATAAAGCATGCCATAGAGAATAAGCCGGCGGCACATTGTTTTGAAAAGCCGGGGGAGATTACAGAAGCACATCAGATGGCACAGATTGGAGGATAAAAACAGGATGGATCAGAAGAAAGGCGTAGTCAGAGGAATCTGTATCAGCAAAAAAAGAGGAACTGCCAAGTATCCGGTAGAGTCTGCCAGGATCGTACCGGACTGGGGAATCGAAGAAGATGCACACGGCGGGAAATGGCACAGACAGATCAGCCTCCTTGCACTGGAGAAGATTGAAGCGTTCCGGGAACAGGGAGCAGATGTGGATTTCGGGGCATTTGGAGAGAATCTGATCATAGAGGGATTCGACTTGAGAAATGTTCCGGTAGATTCCGAGATACGGATCGGGGATACTGTCAGACTGAAAGTTACACAGATTGGAAAAGAATGTCACAGCCATTGTGCAATCTATCGGCGGATGGGAGACTGTATCATGCCGAGAGAAGGAATTTTTGCAGAAGTGCTGGAAGGTGGAAACATCTGTGTGGGTGACAGTGTAGAAGTCAGAATGCCGCAGGCAAACCGGCCATACAGCACTGCGGTGATCACACTGAGTGATAAAGCATTTGCCGGGGAGAGGGAAGACTTAAGCGGTCCGGCGGTTGAAAAGATGCTAAGAGAAAGTGAAGAAAAAGAACATATCAGATTTGATATAAAAGAGACACTTCTTCTGCCAGACGGCGAAGAAGGACTGAAAAAGCAGCTGATTCGTCTGGCAGATCAAAGGCAGCTTGATCTGATCCTGACAACAGGTGGAACGGGATTCGCACCAAGGGATGTAACGCCGGAAGCTACTTGTGCAGTCTGTGACCGCATGGCAAACGGAATTGCAGATGCGATCCGGAATTATTCCATGACGGTTACAGACCGTGCGATGTTTAGCCGGGCAGTATCGGGAATTCGGAAGAAGACACTGATCATCAATCTTCCGGGAAGTCCGAAAGCAGTGACGGAAGCATTGGAGTATATTCTTCCGAGACTTCCTCACGGACTGGATGTTCTGCGGGGAAATGTACAGGAATGTGGCAGAAAATAATCCTGGTGCAGATATAGCAACTGGTAAACTTATAAAAACACAAGAACAGGAAGAGAAAGTATTATGAGAAACCAGATAGTAAAGAGAATCGCAGCTGTCCTTCTGGCGGGAGTGATGGTAGTCTCACTGGCAGCATGCGGAGGAAACAAAAAGACAGAAGAAAAGGCAGCAGATGACAGCAAAAAAGAGACGGAGATCCAGGTATTCATCGCAGCAAGTCTGAATACAGTTATGACAGAACTTGCTAAAGAGTATAACGAAGATCATCCGGAAGTGAAGATCACCTTCAACGCAGACAGTTCGGGAACGCTTCTGACACAGATTGAAGAAGGATATGAGTGCGACTTGTTCTTCTCGGCAGCACAGAAGCAGATGGATCAGCTCGAAGCAGACGGACTGGTAGTAGACGGAACAAGAGCAAACGTCCTGAACAACCAGGTAGTAGTTATATCTCTAAAGGACAGCGGAACAAAGGTGACAGGGCTTGAGAATTTGAAAGATGCCAAAAGTATTGCACTTGCAGGAGGAAGCGTTCCGGTCGGAAAGTATACAAGACAGGCACTTGTAAATCTCGGAACATTAAAAACAGACGGGGAAGTAGATGCCATTACAACAGTCCAGGTATCACAGGCACTCGGTGGAGTTGAGATCAGTGAGGAAGACAATGTAAGTAAAGTACTTACAGCAGTAGCAGAAGGATCCTGCGAAGTGGGAACAACATACTATTCAGATACTTACGGATATGAAGACAAACTCGATATCCTTCAGACAGTAAGCTATGATCTGACAGGTGATGTTATCTATCCAATCTGCCAGGTACAGAATGATGAGGCAGATAAGACACAGACTGTAGCAGCAAAAGACTTCTACAAATTTGT
Source organism: Dorea sp. BIOML-A1 (assembly GCF_009875615.1). Lineage (NCBI taxonomy): Bacteria > Bacillati > Bacillota > Clostridia > Lachnospirales > Lachnospiraceae > Dorea > Dorea sp. BIOML-A1. The sequence continues at coordinate 31,634 of NZ_WWSA01000030.1, read as the reverse complement.
ATTATCTGATAAGGCCAAGAAAGTCTTTGATGCATACTACTTTGATACAGATGTAGAAAGATAAGAAAATCTATAGGAGTACAAACACAGAAAATATGCAGACGGTTACGGCTGCATGTTTTCTGTTTATCAAAGTATATTACAGATAAAGTATGTAATAGATGCAATAGATGAAATACGAGGAGGAAAATACATGGATGCAGTGATAGAGATATTAAAGGGACTGGACTACAGTCCGTTGTATGTATCATTGAAGACAGGAATTGTTGCAACGATATTCTCATTTTTCCTTGGTCTGTTTGCTGCGAGAAAAGTGATCAAGGCAGGTCCGAAAGTGAAAGCAATTGCAGATGGAATCCTGACACTGCCGATGGTACTGCCGCCAACGGCAGCAGGATTCTTCCTGCTTCTTCTGTTCAGCAGAAGACGTCCGTTTGGAATTCTGCTGTATGAGGAGTTTGGTATCAAGGTTGTACAGACTTGGGCAGGCTGTATCATCGCAGCAACGGTGATCGCATTTCCGCTGATGTATAGAAATGCAAGAGCGGCATTCGAACAGATCGATGTAAATCTGATCCATGCGGCAAGGACACTTGGCATGCCGGAATATAAGATATTCTGGAAGGTTGCGGTTCCTTCTGCAGGACCGGGCCTTGTGGCAGGAACAATCCTGACATTCGCAAGAGCGCTGGGAGAATACGGTGCAACGTCCATGCTTGCAGGCAATATTCCGGGAAAGACGGGAACCATTTCCCAGAGGATTGCAATGGTTATCCAGGATGGTGATTACATGACAGCCGGAATCTGGGTTGTGATCATTATGCTGGTTGCATTTGTGCTGATATTCCTCATGAATCTGGTGACAGGCCGGAATATGAAGAATATCCGGAGATGGTAGGAGGAAAGACAGATGTCGATGGAAGTAAAGATACATAAGAAGTTTGGAGAATATGAACTGGATGTCTGCTGGAAATCCATGAAGAAGAGAATCGGAATCCTTGGGGCTTCCGGAAGCGGCAAGAGTCTGACTTTGAAAAGCATTGCGGGAATTGAACATCCGGACAAGGGCTATATCCGGATCGGAGAGCATATCCTGTATGATTCCGATGCCGGAACGTGTTTAAAACCACAGAAAAGAAATGTCGGTTATATGTTCCAGAACTATGCATTATTCCCTACAATGACCGTGGCACAGAATGTAGGAGCCGGACTTTCCGGTGATAAAAAGAAGAAGCAGGAACAGGTAGAGAAGATGATACGGCATTTCCGCCTGGAGGGGCTGGAAAAAAGACTTCCGAGAGAGCTTTCCGGTGGTCAGCAGCAGAGAGTTGCACTGGCGAGGATTATGGCATATGAGCCGTCCGTCATCCTTCTTGATGAACCGTTTTCGGCACTGGATGTCTTCTTGAAAGACCGTCTGCAGCAGGAGATGATGGAACTTTTGAGTGATTATGACGGGACGGTGATCCTGGTGTCCCACAGCAGGGATGAAATCTACCGGTTCAGCGAAGAACTTCTTGTTATCGATGACGGAAAGCAGATCTGTTATGGTGATACAAAGGAGATATTTGACCATCCAAAGAAGGTAGAAGCTGCAAGACTTACCGGATGTAAGAATATCGTTCCGGCAGAACGTCTGGATGCACATCATGTCAGGATTCCGGACTGGGGAACCTGTCTTCATCTGAAACAGATGATAGATGTGGATATCACCCATATCGGGCTCCGCGCCCACGAGTTCATTCCGGTATGGGGAGAAAGAGAAGACAACTGTATTCCGGTTAAGGTAAAAGGAAAGGCAGAATTTCCATTCGAATGGAAATATTTCTTAAAAGGAGAGACGGAAGAAAGCGACGATATCTGCTGGTATGTACAGAAAACCCTCTGGGCAGAACTGGAAGAAAAAGGAATTCCGGATTATTTGAAACTGCCGGAAAAAGAGATTCTTTTGCTGAAATAGAAAGCATGTTATAATGAGCATCAGAGTTTTAAGATGATTCTATGGAGGGAAATAATGTATACAATCGGAACACACATGTCCATCGCAGGAGGACTTGCAAAAACTGCGGAAAACGTAGTAAAGATGAATGCTGATACCATGCAGATATTCAGCAGGAATCCAAGAGGATCAAGTTATAAAACGTATCTGCCGGAAGAAATAGAAAGATTCCAGAAGATACGGAAAGGTCATGCATTCGGTCCGGTTCTCGCACATGCACCGTATACGATGAATCTGGCGAGTGCAACAGAAAAAACGTATGAATTTGCCTGTACGGTGATACGGGAAGATATCAGACGTATGGATGAATTGCAGATAGAAAATCTGGTATTCCATCCGGGCAGTCATACCGGGATTGGAGAAGAAGCAGGAATTGCCAATATCATCCGTGGACTGGATCAGGCAATTACAGGTTCGGAGAACATTACGGTTTTACTGGAAACGATGAGTGGAAAGGGTACAGAGATCGGTTACCGGTTTGAACAGCTGAAAGAGATCCGGGACGGTGTGCAGCATCCGGAAAGGATCGGAATCTGTCTAGATACCTGTCATGTGTTTGCGGCGGGATATGATATTGTTCATAATCTGGATGGAGTGCTGGAAGAATTTGACCGGATACTGGGACTGCCGCTTTTAAGAGCTGTCCATCTAAATGACAGTATGATGCCGTTTGATTCCAGAAAGGACCGTCATGCAGTGATCGGAGATGGAGAGATCGGATTGGAAGCTCTTCTGAATGTGATGCGTTATCCAAAGCTAAAAGATCTTCCATTCTATCTGGAGACACCGCTTGATGATGCCGGACACAAAGATGAAATTGCCAGATTAAAAGAGTATCTGGGGGAAACAAGGAGCGAACATATTTGAAAGCACTGAAATATATAGCAAAAATCCAAACAGACTTTCCGACAAAATTCGGGATTCCGAGACAGTCGGGACTTGTGAATACGAAAGGAACTATTGTATTCGAACCGGAATACCGCAAAGAAGAGGCACTAAAAGGACTCGAAGAATGTTCACATCTGTGGCTGATCTGGGAGTTTTCAGAGACTGTCAGAACAGGCTGGAGTCCGACCGTGCGTCCGCCGCGGCTTGGGGGGAATAAACGGTGCGGTGTGTTTGCAACCAGATCACCGTTCCGTCCGAATCCGATTGGATTATCCTGTGTGAAGCTGACCGGAATTAAAAAGCATCCGGAAAAAGGAATGGTTATTGAAGTGGAAGGGGCAGATCTGATGGATGGAACACCAATCTTCGATATCAAACCATATCTTCCATATGCGGATTGTGTACCGGATGCCAGAGGCGGATTCGCTGATGTGGTAAAGAATTATGCATTAGAGGTAGAGATTCCGGAAATCTATCTGTCAAAACTGCCGGAGGAGCACAGGGAATGTGTGAGGCAGATTCTTGCCGGTGATCCGAGACCATCTTATCAGAATGACCCGGACAGGGTGTATGGAATGGAATATGCCGGATACGAAATCAAATTCCGGGTGAAAGACTGCGTGTTGACGGTCTGTGAGATCGGACAGAGCAATAATAGGAAGACAATCAGGAGGACATAAAGGTGAAGTACTATCTTGCGCCATTAGAAGGAATCACAACTTACATATACCGGAGGGCATATCACACACATTACCGTCCGATGGAGAAATATTTCACACCGTTTCTGGTGCCGCATACCAAAAAGGATTTTAATACACGGGAGAAGAATGATATTTTGCCGGAACACAATCCGGACATGTATCTGGTGCCACAGATCCTGGCAAATGATGCAAAAGGTTTTTTGGATACAGTAGAAAAGTTAAAGATGTATGGATATGACGAGGTGAACCTGAATCTTGGATGCCCGTCGAAGACCGTAGTATCGAAAGGGCGGGGATCCGGATTCCTGATCCATACAGAGAAGTTGGAACGGTTCCTAGATGAGATCTATGCGAAAGCGGATGTAAAGATCTCTATTAAGACAAGAATCGGAAAATATGACGCCGATGAGTGGGGACAGCTTCTGGATATTTATAATAAATATCCGGTGGAAGAACTGATCGTGCATCCCAGGGTGCAGCAGCAGTTTTATAAAGGCCATCCAGATCTGGATGCATTTGCGGACGCAGTGAAAGAATGCAGGCATCCATTGTGTTATAACGGCGATATCTTTACAGTTGAGGATATGGAAAGGTTAAAAAAACGGTTTCCGGAGATATCCTGTGTTATGTTGGGGCGTGGAATCCTGAGGAATCCGGAACTGACAGATATTATCGAATCCGGTGGCGGAAGAATTGATGTGAAGAAATTAAGGGCATTCCATGACCAGATTTTTCAGGATTACCAGGAGGTAAGCAGTGGGGATAAGAATGTGTTGTTCAAGATGAAAGAACTCTGGTGTTATCTTGGAACTTTGTTCCAGGATAAAGAAAAACAGTTAAAAAAGATCCGGAAGGCAGAGAAACTGGACCGCTATGAAGTAGCTGTAGAAGAAATCCTTTACTTTTGAAAACGTATGCAATATAATAGATAAAAATTCTATATACAGGAATTTTGAAAAAGGGAGGGGCATGAATTGGATCATTTGAATGAGTTGATCGCAGAGAATCTGAAAGATATCAGGAAAGGAAAAGGACTGAGTCTGGAACAAGTGTCATCCCTTACCACAATCAGCAAAAGTATGTTGAGCCAGCTGGAAAGAGGAGAAGTCAATCCTACGATATCAACAGTGTATAAACTGGCATTGGGATTAAAGGTACCGGTTACTGCATTTACCGCAGACAAACCACAGCCATTCTTTGAAACCGGGAAGAAAGGAGTAGAACCTTTGGCGGGGGATGATGGAAGATACCGCCTTTATCCGATCTTCAGTTTCCGGGAGGGACAGGATTTTGAAATCTTTGACTTGGAATTTGATGAGAACGGAATGATGCAGGCGAATCGTCAGATGAATGGTACGAGAGAATTCATTACCGTGTATTCCGGTGAACTGACACTGATTTTTAAAGACCAGGAATATGTATTGAGAGCCGGCGATGCAGCTTCGTATAATGCTTTTGATGATTACGTGTATAAGAACACAGGAAAGGGAACGGTGACTGCGAATATCGTAGTACATTACCCGAATTAGAAAGGAGAAACAGCATGGAAGACCAGAAACAGCGTGTATATGATGCGTTAAACAAGATGGGAATTAAGTACGAGGTGGTAGAGCATGAACCCGTACATACGATGGAGGATATGGACCGGCTGGGACTCCCGGAAAAAGGAACTTTATGCAAGAACTTATTCCTGAGAGATTCCAAAGGAAAGAGACACTTCCTGATCACAGCAGATGAGAAGACAAAAGTAGACTTAAAGACGCTCGGAAGACAGCTTGGAGCAGGAAATCTAAGCTTTGCATCCGAAGAACGCCTGGAGAAATATCTTGGCGTAAAGCAGGGGAGCGTAACTCCGTTTGCGCTGATGAATGATACCGAGCATGCGGTAGAATTTTTCATCGATAAAAATTTAAGCAGATGTAAAAGTATGGGAATCCATCCGTTGGAAAATACAGCAACAGTATTCATATCATTCAAAGATCTGGATAAGTTTTTATGGAATCTGGATGTCGATGTCGTAAAGATCAAATTGTAAAAAAGTTTATATTTTTTTAATTGCAACTTTCCTCACGTAGAAGTAGAATAGAACAGTATATGATACGAAGCAACAGATGAAAGTGAGGATAACTATGGAAGAATGGCAGAACGGACACGACCAGCCGGGATACCATTATCACCAGGAACAGGAGAGAAAACCAGTTGAGACACCGGGAAAACGTTTCTGGAAGATGTGGGGACCGCTCCTGATCAAATGGGGGATCGGAATCGGCGTAGGTATGGCAGTCATGGCAGCCATGATGATGGCATATATGAAGACACACTATCAGACGCAGGCAGCATTAGAGGCGTTGATGTCTGATCAGAATAAGCTGATGGCCTTTTATGAAAAGATGTTGAATAAGTATATCGACTATACGACATGGGTAGAAGGTCTGTCGGCACTTGTTACAATCCCTGTTATGGCACTTATGTATCACGGGGACAGAAAGAAAGAGAAGACAGCCGGTATCGTACAGGATAAGAAAGCGCCGTTGTGGCAATATCCGGCAGTGATCATTATGGCACTTGCCATGAGTTTGGGGCTGAATAACCTGATCATCATTGGAAATCTGTCAGCGATAGATGCAAATTATAAGGCAACTATGAATGCGATGTATTCGGCACCGCTTGCAATACAGATCGTGTGTCTGGCAGTGCTGGTACCCATCTGTGAAGAATATGTATTCAGAGGATTGTTCTTCAGAAGAATGGAAAGGGAAAGCTCATTTGTGTATGCGATGGTCTATTCATCCGTCGTATTTGGCATATTGCATGTGAATCTGGTGCAGATGCTCTATGGATTTGCCCTGGGGATGATGCTGGCATATGTGTATGAAAAATATGGTTCATTGAAAGCACCGGTGGCAGCACATATGTCAATGAATCTGTTATCTGTGCTGGCTACCAGATATGGACTCTATAACTGGATGCTGAAAGATAATATCCGGATCGGTATAATTACAGTTGTTTGTGCAGCAGTTGCATCAACAATGTTTGTTATAATCCAGCGCATTGAAGAAAAACCAACAAAGAAGAAAGAAAACGAGAATCTGGCAATGTAAGTTGTCAGATTCTTTTTGGGCTGGAATACAAAAAGTCAAATAATCTGACAACTCAAAATAATTTTTATCTTTACAACAGTAAAGCCTTGTGATATAGTAGGAAAAAACAAAAGAAAGGAACAGATGTATGAAAGAAGGAAATGTAGTCCAGCAACGTGGACTGTATCGTTCCGAATTTGAACATGATAACTGTGGAATCGGTGCGATCGTTAATATCAAAGGACAGAAAAGTCACGATACAGTGGCAAATGCATTGAAAATCGTTGAAAATCTTGAACATAGAGCTGGCAAGGATGCCGAAGGTAAGACAGGTGATGGAGTTGGAATCTTATTACAAGTTTCTCACAGATTCTTCTCTAAAGTCTGTAAACCTCTCGGCATCTTTTTACGTTCTGAAAGAGATTACGGAGTGGGAATGTTCTTCTTTCCACAGGACGAATTAAAGAGAAATCAGGCAAAGAAGATATTCGAAGTGATCGTCAAAAAAGAAGGAATGAATTTCCTTGGATGGAGAGAAGTTCCGGTGAAGGCAGACGTACTTGGAAGCAGAGCGGTCGAATGTATGCCATGTATTATGCAGGGATTTATTGAAAGACCTAAGAAGGTAGAGCAGGGGGGTGACTTTGACCGTAAACTGTATATTGTAAGGCGCGTATTTGAGCAGAGTGCAGATGATACATATGTGGCATCGCTTTCCAGCCGTACCATCGCTTATAAAGGAATGTTTCTGGTAGATCAGCTCAGACTGTTCTTCCCTGATCTGCAGGATCCGGATTATGATTCCGCAATCGCACTGGTTCACTCCAGATTCAGTACGAACACGAATCCAAGCTGGGAGAGAGCGCATCCGAACCGTTTTATTGTGCATAATGGCGAGATAAACACGATCCGCGGCAATACGGATAAGATGCGTGCCAGAGAAGAAAATATGGAATCCGAGTGTATGAAAGGAAAACTTCATGAAGTGCTTCCTGCAATCAATAGTAGCGGTTCTGATTCGGCAATGCTGGATAATGCAATTGAATTCATGGTTATGAGTGGTATGGATCTTCCACTGGCAGTTATGATCGCAATTCCGGAACCGTGGGCAAATAACAGAAACCTTTCCCAGAAAAAGAAAGATTTTTATCAGTATTATGCAACTATGATGGAACCATGGGATGGTCCGGCGTCTATCCTGTTCAGTGATGGTGACTGCATGGGAGCCGTGCTTGACAGAAATGGCCTGCGTCCATCGAGGTATTATATCACGGATGATGATATGCTGATCCTTTCTTCGGAAGTTGGTGTACTGGATATTCCACCGGAGAAGATTGTAGTGAAAGAACGTTTGCATCCGGGAAAGATGCTTCTGGTAGATATCAAAAAAGGAAAAGTCATTGATGACGAAGAATTAAAAGAAACTTATGCAAGCAGACAGCCTTATGGTGAGTGGCTGGATAACAATCTGATCGAATTAAAGGATCTGAAGATCCCGAATCAGAAGGTTCCAGCTTATACAGCAGAAGAATGCAGAAGACTTCAGAAAGCATTCGGCTATTCATATGAAGAAGTAAAGACTTCTATCCTGAACATGGCGAAGAATGGTGCTGAAGGAACAGCAGCCATGGGTATTGATGCGCCGCTTGCGGTATTATCTGACATGCATCAGAACCTGTTTGGATATTTCAAACAACGTTTTGCACAGGTAACCAACCCTCCAATCGATGCAATCCGTGAGAAGGTCGTTACATCTACAACGGTTTATATTGGTGAAGATGGAAACCTTCTGGAAGAAAAAGCAGAGAACTGTAAGATGTTAAAGGTTAACAATCCAATTCTTACAGAGACAGATCTTCTGAAAATTAAAAATATGAAAGAAGATGGATTCAAGGTTGCGGAGATTCCGACCATCTATTACAAGAATTCGAGCCTTGAAAAGGCAATTGATTATCTGTTTATTGAAGTTGACAGAGCTATCCGTGAAGGAGCCAACATTCTGATCCTCTCAGATAGAGGTGTAGATGAATATCACGTGGCAATGCCTTCGCTCCTGGTGCTTTCCGGACTGCAGCAGCATCTGGTGCGCACAAAGAAACGTACTTCTGTAGGAATCGTTCTGGAGACCGGAGAACCAAGAGAGGTACATCACTTCGCAACACTGATCGGTTATGGTGCATGTGCGATCAACCCGTATCTTGCACACGAATCCATCAAACAGCTGATCGATACAGATATGCTTCAGAAAGACTATTATGCAGCAGTAGATGATTATAACAATGCGGTACTTAGCGGAATTGTAAAGATTGCATCAAAGATGGGTATCTCCACAATCCAGTCTTATCAGGGAGCAAAGATATTTGAAGCAATCGGATTAAAACAGGAATTCATTGATAAATATTTTACAGATACTGTCAGCAGAATTGGCGGAATCGGAATTGAAGAGATTGCAGCAGATTATATTGCGCGTCATTCACAGGCATTTGATCCGCTCGGACTGGAAGTGGATATGACACTGAACAGTGTAGGGCAGCACAAACTAAAAAGCGGCGGAGAGAGACATCTTTATAATCCACAGACGATCCATATGCTGCAGGAATCTACCAGACGCGGTGACTATGGTATGTTCAAACAGTATACAGAGCTGGTCAATGCGGAAGGAGAACACATCAACCTGCGTGGACAGTTAGAATTCAACTATCCAAAGAAAGGCATTCCAATCGAAGAAGTAGAAAGCGTCGACGAGATTGTAAAACGATTCAAGACAGGAGCAATGTCTTATGGTTCTATCTCGAAAGAAGCGCATGAGACACTGGCAATTGCGATGAACCAGTTGCATGGTAAATCCAACAGTGGTGAAGGTGGAGAGGAGATTGAACGTCTGGATACGAACAGATGCTCTGCGATCAAACAGGTAGCTTCCGGACGATTTGGCGTTACATCCAGATACCTGGTAAGTGCACAGGAAATACAGATCAAGATGGCGCAGGGGGCAAAACCGGGAGAGGGCGGACATCTGCCTGGTGGAAAAGTATATCCGTGGATTGCAAAGACACGTCATTCTACACCTGGGGTCAGCCTGATCTCACCACCGCCGCATCATGATATCTATTCGATCGAGGATCTTGCGCAACTCATATATGACTGTAAAAATGCGAACAAAGATGCGAGAATTACAGTAAAACTGGTATCAGAAGCCGGTGTCGGTACAGTTGCAGCCGGTGTAGCCAAAGCGGGAGCAGGCCTGATATTGATTTCCGGATATGACGGAGGAACCGGGGCAGCACCAAGAAGTTCCATCCATAATGCAGGACTTCCATGGGAACTGGGACTTGCAGAGACGCATCAGACACTGATTCAGAATGGCTTAAGAGAAAGAGTCCGTATCGAGACAGACGGTAAGCTAATGAGTGGTCGTGATGTGGCGATCGCAGCGATCCTTGGAGCAGAAGAATTCGGATTTGCAACTGCACCGCTGGTAACGATGGGGTGCGTAATGATGCGTGTATGTAATCTGGATACCTGCCCGGTCGGTGTGGCAACGCAGAATCCGGAACTGAGAAAACGTTTCCGTGGAAAACCGGAATATGTCGTGAACTTTATGCGTTTTATTGCAGAAGAACTGCGAGAATATATGGCAAGATTCGGTGTCCGTACACTGGATGAACTGGTTGGAAGAACAGATCTTCTAAAAGTAAAGGAAGTGGCAACTTCAGAACGTGCAGCCACACTGAATCTGGAACAGATTCTCGATAATCCATATGAAGGCACAAAGACACCGATGACATTCAATCCAAAGAAAGTCTTCGACTTTGAATTGGAGAAAACTCTGGATGAAAAAGTTCTGGTCAGAGAATTGCTCCCGGCGGTAGAGAAGAAACAGAAGAGAAGCATTGAAATAGATGTGACAAATACGAACCGTACATTTGGTACAATCTTTGGTTCGGAGATTACGAGAAGATATCCGGAAGGTTTGGACGAAGACAGCTATGTGGTACATTGTAAGGGTGCCGGCGGACAGTCCTTCGGCGCATTTATTCCGAAAGGACTGACACTGGAACTGACCGGTGACAGTAATGACTATTTCGGAAAGGGACTTTCCGGCGGAAAACTTGTAGTATATCCACCAAAAGGAATACGCTATAAAGCGGAAGAAAACATTATCATCGGTAACGTGGCACTCTACGGGGCAACCAGCGGTAAAGTATTCATCAATGGCGTGGCGGGAGAACGTTTTGCAGTACGTAATTCCGGTGCGACAGCAGTTGTAGAAGGTGTAGGAGATCACGGATGTGAATATATGACAGGCGGACGCGTAGCAGTCCTTGGCGGAACAGGTAAGAACTTCGCAGCCGGTATGAGCGGTGGAGTTGCTTATGTACTGGATATGGAAAATGATCTTTATACAAGAGTCAATAAAGAGATGGTTCATATTGAACATGTGACAACCAAGATCGATGTCGGAGAATTAAAGAGCATGATCGAAGAACATGTTGCCAATACCAATTCGGAACTTGGTAAGAAGATTCTGGATAACTTCACTGAATATCTTCCGAAATTCAAGAAGATTATTCCGATTGATTATGAACGTATGCTGACAACCATCCTTCAGATGGAAGAACAGGGCATGAGCAGTGAACAGGCAAAGACAGAAGCATTTTATGCGATCAAAGAAGGAAGATAGGGGGTAAGAACAGTGGGAAAAGCAACAGGATTTATGGATTATGACAGGCAGGATAAGATGGCTGAAGATCCAAAAGAGCGAATTAAGCATTTTAAAGAGTTTCATACACCTCTGTCAAAAGAAGAACAGGAGCTGCAGGGAGCCAGATGTATGGCATGTGGCGTGCCGTTCTGCCAGTCTGGTCAGATGCTGATGGGAATGGCAAGCGGATGCCCTCTTCACAACCTGGTACCGGAATGGAATGATCTGATTTTTCAGGAAAACTGGGAAGAAGCATATTACAGACTGAAAAAGACGAACAACTTTCCGGAATTTACATCAAGGGTATGTCCGGCACTCTGTGAGGCTGCATGTACATGCGGACTGAACGGAGATGCAGTTTCAAGTAAGGCGAATGAATATAGCATTATTGAAAATGCATACAAAAAAGGTTATGCGGCAGCAAAACCGGTAAAGGTAAGAACCGGTAAGAAGGTTGCAGTTGTAGGTTCCGGTCCGTCGGGACTTGCAACTGCTGATATGCTGAACAGAAGGGGACACAGTGTGACTGTCTTTGAAAGAGAAGATAAAATCGGTGGACTCCTCCGATATGGTATCCCGAATATGAAACTGGAAAAGCAGTTCATTGATCGCAAGATTGCAATCATGGAAGAAGAAGGGGTTCAGTTTGTGACAGGATGTAATATCGGAAAAGATAAGAAAGCAGCTACATTATTAAAAGAATTTGACCGTATAGTACTTTGCTGCGGTGCATCAAATCCAAGAGATATTAAAGTACCAGGAAGAGAAGCCGAAGGCATCTATTTCGCAGTAGATTTCTTAAAATCAACAACAAAAGCACTCTGGAAAAATGCAAAACAGAATGCAGATGGAACCTATGACCTGAGTCTGAAGGAAGGCACATACATTTCCGCAAAAGGAAAAAATGTTATGGTCATCGGTGGAGGAGATACAGGAAATGACTGTGTGGGAACATCGATGAGACATGGTGCCAAGAGTGTACTGCAGCTTGAGATGATGCCGAAAGCTCCGGATGAACGTACAGAGATGAATCCTTGGCCGGAGTGGCCGAGAGTTTGCAAGACAGATTACGGTCAGCAGGAAGCCGCTGCCGTATTTGGACATGACCCACGTGTATACCAGACAACCGTCAAAGAATTTAAAAAAGACAAAAACGGTAAAGTCTGCAAGGCAGTTCTTGTGAAATTAGAGCCGAAAAAAGATGAAAAGACAGGCCGTATGATGATGGCAGAGGTGGCCGGAAGTGAATACACGGTGGATGTAGATCTGGTATTGATCGCAGCAGGATTTCTGGGAAGTCAGGATTATGTGACCAAAGCATTTGGCGTAGAAGTAAATGAACGCACAAATGTTAAGACTGCAGCCGGAGCATATAGTACAAACGTTAAAAATGTCTTCACAGCAGGCGATATGCACAGAGGACAGTCACTGGTTGTGTGGGCAATCCGTGAAGGGCGCGAGGCTGCAAAAGCTGTAGATATCAGTTTGATGGGATATACGAATATGTATGTCCAGTAGTGAAAAAGTACAGCAAAAGGATGGGCGAAAAATTTCCTTGCATAAAATAAAAAGCTGAATTATAATAGGAAAGAACAGGTCGGAATCATATATTCCGGCCTGTAATTGTTACAAAAGTATTAAAAAATGTTGCAATTTGCTCTATGTTGAGCTATAATAGCAATCAGATGCGGAAGAAAGAATAATCTTGCGCCTGAGGGGAAGCAATAATTAAAACAAAAAGAAAGAAGAGTGAGTATGAATAAACACGGAATCAGATTGATCACAGCAGTGGTGACAAGTTCAATGATTGTAACACCTGTTTTGGCAGCACCGTCTGTCGATGATTTGAAGAAGGAAAAAGCTGCAAAGCAGAGTGAAGTAAGTTCCTTGCAGTCGCAGCTGACAACATTAATGGGAAAGGTCAATACACTGGAAAGTGAATTGATTCAGACCGGTGAGGACATTACAAAAGCACAGGGCGATTTGGAAGTTGCGCAGGAAAAAGAAAAAGAACAGTATGCAGCAATGAAGAAGCGTATCAAGTATATGTATGAAGCCGGTAATGATTCAGCATTTGAGACACTGGTTACATCAGAAGACTTTACAGATCTTCTCAGTAAAGCAGAATATGTTCAGAATGTACATAGCTACGACAGAAAACAATTGCAGGAATATGTAGAGACAAAACAGCAGATTTCCGATCTGAAAGACAGTCTTGAAAAAGACCAGAAAGAATTGGAAAGTAAACAGGTGGAATATGAAAAACAGGGTGATAACCTGAATAACCTGATTACTTCTAAATCAGCAGAAGTTGCTAATCTGGATTCAGAGATTCAGGCAGCAGCAGAAGCAGCAGCCAGAGAAGCAGCAGAAAGAGCAGCAAAAGAAGCGGAAAGACAGCAGGCAGCAGCAAGCAATAATAATGCAGCTTCAACATCGAATAGAAACAATACAACAAGCAACAGAAATAACACAACAAGCAGTTCAACAGCTACAAGCAACAGAAATAATACAACAAGCAGCAGCTCAAGTGCATCTGTTGCGACAAAGCCATCCAATTCAAGTAGCAGTACTATAACGAGTGGAACGAATGCAAACGGAGGTTCAATCGTAAGCAGAGCATACAGCCAGCTTGGAAAACCTTATGAATGGGGTGCATACGGACCAAACAGTTTCGACTGTTCCGGATTTGTAAGCTATTGTCTGACAGGAAGCTATAGCCGTCTCGGAACAACACTTACATTCATGGGATGGACAAGAGTAAGTAACCCGCAGCCTGGTGATGTTGTAACAACAGCAACACATTGTGGTATTTATATCGGAAATGGTCAGATGATTCATGCTCCGCACACAGGAGATGTTGTAAAAGTCGGACCGGTACAGTCTGGTATGATCTATGTGCGTAGATAATGAAAAGTAAATAAAATAAAAACCGGAATCAGGTAACTGGCTTCGGTTTTTTATTTTTATGCTAAAGTTTGCAGAAAAATAAAATGAAAATCCTTGCAAACAGACAACCTTTATGGTAATATTAAAAAGTCGCAAAAAATCACGCATAGGCTTGTCCCGATGGTGCCAAAGCCTGGTAACAGGACGGTTTCGGGGACGTATAACAACATATGCGGAAGTAAAAAACCAATGGAGGAAAGAAACATGAGCGTTATTTCAATGAAGCAACTTTTAGAAGCAGGTGTTCACTTTGGACATCAGACAAGAAGATGGAACCCTAAGATGGCTCCTTATATCTACACAGAGAGAAATGGTATCTATATCATTGACCTTCAGAAATCTGTAGGTAAAGTAGATGAAGCTTACCAGGCAGTAGCTGATATCGCTGCAGAAGGTGGAACAATCCTTTTTGTAGGTACTAAGAAGCAGGCTCAGGATGCTATCAAAGTAGAAGCTGAACGTTGCGGAATGTACTATGTAAATGAAAGATGGCTTGGAGGAATGCTTACAAACTTCAAGACAATCAAGAGCAGAATCGCTCGTCTGAAAGATATCGAAAGAATGTCAGAAGACGGAACATTTGATGTACTGCCTAAGAAAGAAGTTATCCAGTTAAAGAAAGAATGGGATAAACTTGAGAAGAACCTTGGCGGAATCAAAGACATGAAGACACTTCCAGATGCTATTTTTATCGTAGATCCTAAGAAGGAAAGAATCTGTGTTCAGGAAGCACACACTCTTGGAATTCCACTTATCGGTATCGCTGATACTAACTGTGATCCAGAGGAACTTGATTATGTAATTCCTGGAAATGACGATGCTATTCGTGCTGTAAAACTGATCGTTTCTAAGATGGCTGATGCTGTAGTAGAAGCTAACCAGGGTGTTGCAGGCGAAGAAGAGTATGTTGAAGAAGCTGAAGAAGCAGTAGAAGAATAAGATTCTTAAAAAACATAATTGGAGGATAAGATCATGGCAGTTACAGCTAAGATGGTAAAAGAATTAAGAGAAATGACCGGTGCAGGAATGATGGACTGCAAGAAAGCTCTTAATGAGACAAATGGTGATATGGATGCAGCTATCGAGTTCTTAAGAAAGAACGGAGAAGCTAAGGCTGTTAAAAAAGCCGGACGTATCGCAGCAGAAGGTATTGTTATGGCTGATGTTAAGGATGACAAGACAGCAGCTATCGTAGAAGTTAACTCAGAGACAGACTTCGTTGCTAAGAATGCTGAATTCCAGGGATTCGTTAAAGCAGTTGTTAATCAGGCAATCGCTTCTGATTCTGCAGATATGGATGGATTCATGGCTGAAGCTTGGAATGAAGACGCTTCTAAGACAGTACAGGATGCATTAAATGAGAAAATCTCTATAATCGGAGAAAAACTCAGCATCAGAAGATTTGAGAAAGTTGTTACTGATGGTTGTGTAGTATCTTACATCCACGGCGGCGGACGTATCGGTGTTCTTGTAGAAGCTGAGACAGATGTTGTTAACGATGAGATCAGATCATGCCTGAAGAACGTAGCTATGCAGGTTGCAGCTATGTCTCCAAAATATACTTCACGTGATGAAGTAGATGCTTCTTTCTTAGAGCATGAAAAAGAGATTCTTCTTGCTCAGGCTAAACAGGAGAATCCAAACAAACCGGATAATATTATCGAAAAGATGATTATCGGACGTCTCAACAAAGAGATGAAAGAAATCTGTCTGTTAGATCAGGTATACGTTCAGGACAGCGACCTTACAGTAGCTAAATACGTAGAGAAGGTAGCTAAAGAGAACGGAGCTAACATGACAGTTAAGAAGTTTGTTCGTTTTGAGACAGGAGAAGGTCTTGAGAAGAAGAATGAAGACTTCGCAGCTGAAGTTGCAGCACAGATGGGAAACTAATTTATCAATCGCAAGACTGGTAAAAAGCAAATTAAATAGCGTATTTAAGCGGTTTCTGCCTATTTTGACAAGTGTTATGAACTACTGTAAAATCTCACAAAATATCGTGCTATTTTGGGTACAGATTGGGTAGGGTATTGGGTAAAGAAATTTACCCAACCTCTTAACGAGGAATTTACTTGTTGTTTAAAAATAGAAAGGGAACGCTGTGAGTGTTGAGGGTGTATTGCATTTTGCAATATGCCCTCAAATTTTTTAAAAAAATAATGTTAAAGATTGGGGAATATGCTAGAATAAGAGAAATAAACAAATTAGAATTTGAGGTGGAGATATGTATGAAATACGAAAAATACATAGCAATGAAGTAATGGAAGCCCTTGCTTTAGCATTAGAAGTGTTTTTACAATTTGAAGCACCGGACTATAAACCGGAGGGAATTGAAACATTCAAGCGAGATATAGTTGAAAATGATGAATTTATTTCAAAATGTCAACAAGGTATCTGCCCTATATATGCGGCGTTTGACAAGGGTAAAATGATTGGAATTATCGGTATGTATTCAAACAGGAAGCATATCAACTTAGCATTCACAAAGAAAGAATATCATCGTCAAGGTGTAGCTACTTCAATTTTTCAGTATCTTTTAGCAGATATTTTGAAAGATGCTCCAAAGTTGCACGAGATTACTTTAAATTCGTCACCATACGGTAAGCCATTTTATCTTCATATCGGATTTAAGCCACAATCAGACGAGCAAGAAATAGACGGGATTAGGTTTACCCCTATGAAGTACACAATCTGATAAACTTCAGTTTGTAAAATTGAAAAATGTGAATTTGGAGGATAATAGGATGTTAGAATTTAGATATGATACTCAACTTTTGATTGAAGGCGAAAATCTTGATGAAGATAAAATAAATGAATATTTCACAAATAATTTTAAAGGAGATTGCTTATTGGCGGTTGGAGATGAAGAATTGATTAAAATTCATTTTCATACAAATGAGCCATGGAAAGTGTTAGAATATTGTTCTCAAATCGGAGAAATCTATGATATTGTTATTGAAGATATGGATAGACAGGCGAGAGGGTTAAAGGGGTAAATTCCATATTATTGCAGACAGTTTTTTTATTGACTGTCTGCTTTTTCTTTTTAATTATAATTGATAGTGGTACTATAAAATGGTTCATATCCATTGCGAAAAGACCATTTAGAGTGATACAGATTGATTGTAAGAATAGTAGGAGTTCCGTTGATTTGATTATGTTCTGCTTCGATTTCCGCTATTACTTCATCTGTATTCCAGTATTGATATACAATAACTTGTAGTTCGGTATCACGATTAGCCCCATTGCTGAATGACATACTGTTAAATACAAGATAATCGGGCAAGCTAATGTAATAGAGAATGCCTGCAAGCAAGACTAGAATAATAGTGGCAAATAACAATTTCTTTTTCATTTTGATATACCTCTGTTTCTGTATAGTTATAGGGATAAGTATATAGTACCTCACTATATAGTGAATTACTACATAAAGATTTATTGAATATACTTTTATGTAGAGGTGAGGCAATGAAGTATGGACATTTGGAACTTCACATAGAGGAACTGCTGAAAGAAAAAGGAATTAGTAAGAATACCATTTGTAAGGAATTGGATATACCGAGGTCTAATTTTAATCGTTATTGCAGAAATGAATTTCAGAGATTAGACGCACAACTAATCTGTAAACTGTGCAGTTACTTGGAGTGTGGAATAGAAGAACTGATAGAGTATGTGAAAGAATGAGAGCCTGTCGGATTGAAGAAAATTCGTGCAGGCTTTTGTTGTGTCAAGAAAAAGAGAAAATGTAGTGAGGTCAAGGAACAAGGCGTAGCCGATACGCCGTAGGGCAGTCCTTGACGGAACGGACACAGCCAACAGCACCATGATACAGCAGAGGACTTGAAAGGTCGGAAACCTTGCAAGTCCTCTTGTCTGTTACTGGGCGTTATGCTTTAAGTAAAGTGCTTCTTTCTCCAGTTCCTTTTCAAATGCTTTTATGTGACCGTCTTGTATTCCGTTGTCGATATGAAAGCAGTCGTCAGTCTGTGAGTAGGAGAGCATGGTAACTTTCGGTTCATAGGTTGCTGTATCAATTCCATAATAGTAAATCGTGGCGGTTGTTAATACCATGTGAATGCTTTCAAAATCTCTTGTAAAAATTGTATGCCTGTCGGAATAAAAGAAATCAGACGGGCATTCATAGAATTGGGAACTATCCTCTTTCAAAAATAGTGGCAGTATGTGCATTGCATTTCCAGCACGATTGACAAGGACATAAAAGCGTGGAATGAGGGCGGCATATTGTGTCATCATGGCGATATATATATCATCTAAATCATCAAGAAGATACTCAGAGCAGGAGTTGTTATAAAAGACATATTGCAGGGCGTTATCGTTTTGACTTGTATGTTCCATAGGCACATTTTGTCCGTAAAGCCAACGCAAATCTACATCTAAGGAGTCGGCGATCAGTTCCATTTTATCGGCTTTGGGGTTGTATTGTCCCGAAAGATAGGAACTAAACGCCCCTTTGCTGATACCTGTATCTTTGACTATATCTACTTGTTTTTTATTTTTTGCTTTCATGGCAAATTTAATCCGTTCTGCGATTGTATTCATCTGAAAACCCTCTCTTTCCATATCTCGTTATAACTTTTCATATCTTATCGTCTAAGGACACTATACCACAAGTTCAGAAAAAAGAAAATAAAAAGTTTATAAAAAACTAAACTTCCTATTGCAAAACAAATATGTCTGTGCTAATATACAATTAAGTTCAGAAATAACTGAACCACAAACGACGTCGTAATAAGAAATTGAAAATATGAGAAACTGACCTATCGGTTCAACGGGGAGAAAGGAACGTGTATGCAGATTACATTGACAAAAGAACAGGTAAAAGAAGCATTTGGAGAACTTCGTTTCATGGGTGCGGATAACTGTTACCGCTATGATAAAGACAGTAAGAAGAAAACAGAGGAAGTGGAAGCCTTAAAACTTCATCTTGGAAGCATGAAGCTTGGGAACAGCGTGGATATTCGCTTGGAAGCAACGGAACTTCCGAAGATTGAGCCTTATGCGGTGGTGGAACTGGAAGAACCAGTATATGCCCCTTATGTGCAGAGAGGAAACTTTCCTGTATTAGTGGAGAAGATTACCTGTAAGGGTATCCGCCCTGTTGCAAACAAAAATATGTAGGCGGTCAAAGTTCCTGTCCTCGTTCTGACGTACCAAACGGCAGGTTGAGGGCAGGGCAATGGCAACGCCATTGCAGATAGGAGGTATGGTAAATTTGGAAGAAAGAAGCGGAAGTTTTCTTCCAGAACTCCCCTACACTAACAGGGGAGTAATACGACAGAAAGAAGCATTAAGTGCCTTGATAGACTGGTGTCAGATAACGATTAAGGAAGTTCCGTTAGAAGCAGTTATAGAAGATGTACTGAGAATACCTTTGGAACTTATGACCGTAACGGGTTATGAAAAGGGGATTGCAGGACATGAGGTTGTGGCAATCTTCGATAATATCAAGGTGCTAAAGCCGACAGGAAATGCACAGTATCAAGGCTTTCAGATTTTAATGAGTGGGAAAGGCTGTCGCAACTATGAGAATTTTTTACAACTCAATGAGGAAACATGGTTTGATTTCTTGAACAGAGTTTGCCAGTATCATATCAATGTTCCTCGGATTGATTTGGCGATAGATGATAGAAAACCTTATTTGAGTATTCCCGATTTGATTGTACGGACAAAAGAGGGATTGCTTTCCACAAAACTAAGGGAGATAGATTTTCACGACTCGGGAGAACTGAAAGAAGAAGTGTTTCAGAGTAAAGGTGGTAGTCTTTATCTCGGCAGTTCAGCCAGCAATTTGAGATTGGTATTTTATGAAAAAGGATATGAACAGAATAAAAAATATGGAACAGAATTAGACGAAAATTGGAATAGATATGAGTTGAGATTTCGGCAGGAAATGGCAGTTAGCGTAGTACAGGAATTATTGAGATATAGAGATGTGGCAGGACTGGCAATGGAAGTATTGAACAGCAAAATACGATTTTTAGAAAAGCCGACAGACAGCATGACAACACGAAAAAGGCTTTACCCAACCTATCAAGCGTGGGCGGAACTGATGAAAGATATAGGTAAGGTTAAACTTACCATGCAACCACAGAAGAAAAGTTTACAAAAGGTGTGGGAATGGTTAGAAAAGTATGTTGCTCCGTCTTTGAAACTGTTTGCAGAGGTTGGAAAGATAGAGAAAAGGGATTATATCGGTAATCTTGTAGCAAATGGAGAAATGAATATCACACAGAAACAGTTGTATGATGATTACATAAAAGCAAGAAGATTAGAGGAAAGGGGATAATCGTATAGAAAAAGCATTATTAAATTTAAAGGAAGTAAGTGAGTATCTTGGACTTGGAGAAACAAAGACAAGAGAACTCTTGAAAAGTAGAAACTGTCCGTTTTCCATGAAGATTGGGTATCGGTGGTATGCGAACAGAAGATTATTAGACACATGGCTAGAGCAACAAGCAAAAAGTTATTGAAGTTCTGATTGAAAAGGAGGCGAACTTATAGTAGTATATGGTTAAAATCACAGAAGTTCCCTTTTTATTTATCAAAATATTTGATTGATAGAAAGGGTAGAGATTATGGGTAAAGATTTAAAAGGAAAAGAATTAGGAACAGGTTTACGTCAAAGAAAGGACGGTAGATACGAAGCAAGAGCAAAGATAAACGGAATAGACATTAACTTGTATGATGTTGATTTGAAGAAATTAAAAATATTGTTTGAAAAGGCAAAAGAAGAAGCAAGAAATAATATTGATATGAAACGTCAGAAAATAACGCTGAATGAATGGTTTGAGGAATGGTTTGCAAATTATAAAATTCCTAATATCAAGGAAACAAGCGTGTTTCCTATGCGTAGCAAATATTATAATACATTTGGAAAAGCAATAGGGAATATGAAAGTGACAGATATACGGAACTTGGATATTCAACGTGTCATTAACGATATGAATAAGCAGGGGAGAGCGTCTTCCAGTATGCGAGATGCTTTAGGCAGAGTTCGGGAGTGTTTGGAGTCTGCAAAGAATAATCGTATTATAGACATCAATCCATGTTTTGAAATCAATGTACCTTGGGAAAATAAAACAGCAGAAAGACGTTTCTTATCAATGGCAGAGCAAACAAGGTTTTTGCAGGAAGTAGAGCATAACTGGTATAAAGAGATGTTTTACATTATGTTTCTGACGGGTATGCGAATTGGGGAAGTCGGTGGTCTGAAATGGGAAGATATAGACTGGAATAAGAAATGTATTAACATTCAAAGGTCTTTATCCTGTCAATATGAAAATGGAGTAAAGACTATGCGACTAACAAAGCCTAAAACACATAATTCATACAGAAGTATTCCGTTTATGGCAGAAACAGAAGAAATTCTGTTATCTCAAAAAGAAAAACAGAACAGGCAGAAAAAAGCCTATGGAAATCGTTGGCGTTCAAGTGGAGAATTTGATAACTTGGTGTTTACCACTTCTTTAGGAAGTCCAGTTATTCGGAATGTAGCAGAAAAAGAAATTAAGAAAGTAGTAAAAGCAATCAATTTTCAAGAAGCAATAGAAGCGGTAAAGGAAAACAGAGAGCCGATAGAATTTAAAGACCTTTATCCTCATGCAATCCGACATACATTTTGTAGCAGGTGCTTTGAAAAAGGAATGGACGCTAAAGTAGTGCAAATGCTAATGGGACATCAGCATTACAGTACAACGATTGACATATATACTCATGTGACAGAAACAAAATTTGAAGAAGAAATAGCAAAGTTTGGTAGCGTGAGTGAAAAACAGAAAGTTCAGAAAAATAAAAACTCCACCCAGTGTGCATAAAAGAGTACCCAACATAGCAAAATAAGAGAAATTTGCTTTCAACGGGAATGAAAAGTTTCTACCCAAAGGGAAATTGGGTAAAATGGAAGAGCAGAATTGAGGAAAGCGTAGAAAGCCTTATAAAATGGGCATTTGAGAAAACAGTAAATAAAAGTTGGCAAAACAGATGAACGCATAATCGAATAGTGTGTTGAATTTCTGAAATGATAATAACCCTTGCGAATGGTGGTGACACTGTTTGTGAGGGTTGTTTTTATAGAAACTTAAAAAAATAAATTGATTTGTTAAGCGGATTTTTCATATAAGATAGACAAAGAAAACGAATAAATTTATTTGAACATGAGATGAAAGAAGGCAATGAGCTGTCAGAACTCTTGTCTTCTTTTTTTGTGAGAAAGATGAAGAGTGTTATTCTTAGATATTTCATAAATTGGTTTATAGATGTACAATATTCTGTTGTAATAATGTACAAAGAAAGGAGGTGCTACAATGCCAGTAATCAAACCAATTACAGATTTACGTAATACAAATGAAATATCTGAATTATGTCATAAACAGCAGCAGCCAGTTTTCATTACAAAAAATGGTTATGGAGATTTGGTAGTTATGAGTATGGAAACTTATGACGAGTTGCTTAGCACGAACCATATTGATAAAGCAAAGGCAGGATTTTCTGATCCTAAGTCTGCTATATATAATGCCTGAGAAAAGACTTGACTTTTAAATACTACAAGTGTAAGATTTAAAAAATAAAAGCGTTGAAAGAAAGGGGTATCTATGAAAAAAAGACGGAAAAAACAAAGCACTAAAAAATCTTACACTTGTAGGATTTTGGGGTTAATAATGGCTATAACAGTAATTGCTATTTGGGGAGGTGTTTTATTAAAAAGATCAATTACGGAATCACCAGAAGACACGCTGGTGGAATATATGAATCATATTGAAAAAAAGGAATATGAAGCGATGTATGCCATGATAGATTCAGGGGAGAAAGCTTATCTGGAAAAAGAAGAATACATACAACGAAATTCTAAGATATACGAAGGAATAGAGGTCAGTGACAT
Organism: Dorea sp. BIOML-A1; assembly: GCF_009875615.1. Taxonomy (NCBI): domain Bacteria; kingdom Bacillati; phylum Bacillota; class Clostridia; order Lachnospirales; family Lachnospiraceae; genus Dorea; species Dorea sp. BIOML-A1. The sequence continues at coordinate 8,413 of NZ_WWSA01000030.1, read as the reverse complement.
TAAAATCAGTCATATAGCTGTGAAAGAGAAAAAAGCAGATACAGTTACGCTTTCGTATGAAACATCATGTAATACAATTGCCGGAACAATACAATTTGACAATATGGCGGAACTGAAGAAGACGAAACAGGGATATAAATTAGTATGGCAGGATAGCCTGATTTTTCCAGATTTAGAGAGTGATGATAAAATAAGTGTTACTACATCAAAAGCGGAGAGAGGAGAAATATTAGACCGAGATGGTAAAATGCTTGCAGGAAAAGGAGTAGCAACATCAGTTGGCATTATATCGGGAAAGCTGGAAGACAGGAATGTATCTATTGAAAAAATAGCGGAGTTATTAGAGATAGATGTAGAAACAATAAATAACAAACTCACAGCAAAGTGGGTAAAAGAAGATTCTTTTGTACCAATTGAAACTATTCCGAAAGTAGAAGAAATAGATTTAATGAAAATACAGCCAGAAGAAAAGACACTTGAGGAGCAGGATTGTCAGAATAAACTTTTGGAAATTCCAGGGGTTATGCTATCAGATGTGGAAGTTAGAACCTATGAGTTAGGGGAGGCAGCAGCTCATTTAATTGGTTATGTACAGTCTGCAACAGCAGAAGATTTGGAAAATCATCCAGGGGAAGGATATTCAGCAGAAAGTGTAATCGGAAGATCTGGGGTGGAAAAGTTATACGAAAAGCAATTAAAAGGAAAAGATGGTTGTGATATAAAGATTTTGGATAGTGATGGGGAAGTAAAAGAGGTTCTTGCAAGTATTTTTAAAGAAGATGGTATGGATATAAGATTAACGATAGATTCCGATTTGCAAAAATCATTATACGAGCAGTTTAAAGAAGATCCGGGGTGTTCTGTCGCAATGAATCCTTATACGGGAGAAGTATTGGCTTTGGTAAGTACCCCATCTTATGATAATAATGAATTTATACGGGGCATATCATCAGAGAAATGGACATCATTAAACGAAGATGAAAAGAAACCATTATATAATCGTTTCCGTCAAGTATGGTGTCCTGGCTCAACATTTAAACCAGTTGTGGCAGGAATTGGGTTGAAAACGGGAAGCATAGATCCAAAAGAAGATTTTGGAAATGAAGGTTTGGCATGGCAGAAAGATTCGTCTTGGGGATCTTATCAAGTGACAACACTTCATGAATATGAACCGGTTATTATGAAAAATGCAATTATCTATTCTGATAATATTTATTTTGCAAAGGCAGCTCTTAAAATTGGTAGTGAGAATTTTATGAATACTTTAAATGAAATAGGATTTAATCAGAATATGCCGTTTGAGATTGCGATGCAGGAATCAACATATTCCAATACAGATAAAATAGAAACAGAAATACAATTGGCAGATAGTGGTTATGGGCAAGGGCAGATTCTTGTAAATCCATTACATCTGGCAAGTATTTATACTTCATTTTTAAATGAAGGGAATATGATAAAACCGTATTTGAAATACAAAGAAGAAGCATCTGGTGAAACATGGATAGAAAATGCGTTTAGCAAAGAAAATGTAGAAGAAATTATGCAAGGGGTGGAAGGTGTTGTAAATGATCCGGAAGGAACCGGATATGCTGCACATCGTGACGATATTTTGCTGGCTGGAAAAACAGGGACAGCCGAGTTGAAGGCAACGAAAGAAGATACTTCTGGCAAAGAAATCGGGTGGTTTTCAGTGTTTACGGCAGATAAAAGCGTGGACAAACCAATTCTTCTTATCAGTATGGTTGAGAATGTGAAAGGAATCGGTGGAAGTGGTTATGTTGTTAAAAAGGATGCAACCGTATTGGAGGAATATTTTGAAAAATAAAAAAATTTTTACAGGGAATTATTACATATGTAAGAAAATTGCGATGATATTGATAGTTCTTATTGTTTTTACAGGATGCGGCCAAAATCGAATTACGGAAAAAGAAGAAAAGAAAGAAACCGTAGAATCTGAAATGAATGCAGAAGTAAAAAAAACAGCGCAAACTTTTCGGTCTGTTTATATGAAGGAGAAGTCGGAGTTAAATACATTAAAGGCGAAAAGAAAAATTATCAATTGTCTGGAAGAGAAAGGATATGCGGCAGTAGATTGTGATAATCAGATTGATATGGTCAATCGTGAAAAAGTAGAAGAATTTTGCAAAGCAGCGGAGAAAGAAGAACAGGCAGCAGTTGATATTGTTGTTGTATTTGATGAAGGGGAAATTATACAATATCATTTAGAGTCAATGAATGGAAAGATAAATGTTCGATTATGTCAGGTTAAATGGAAAGATAATAGTCCGCAGGCTAATTATTATGATGAATATGAAGCATATGAGTGGAAATATACAGAAAAAGGATATTTGTTTCTGGAGGAATATCGCCCACCGGGATTTGATGGAGCACCGGGTGAAACTGGATTCAGAGTGCAGCCATTAGATAAAACATGCCGGGAATTGAATCGAAAATATGTTATGCCGTTGGGGTATGCACTTAATAATCTGTTGATTACAAATTGGGATAACCAGAATTATACGGAACTTGATTTTTATGATCTTTATGAAAAAATGTATTATATGAAATATGGAAAGCAAGTTCCATATGAAGCAAATTATGGTGGAGCAGAATATGAAGTTCCAGAAGATGAGTTTGAAGAGGTTATAAAGACCTATTTACCATTTAGTAATACCGAGATTGAAAAGGGAACTTTTTATAACTCTAATAATAAAACTTTTAGATACAGACCGCGAGGGTTATATGATTGTGAATTCCCATATGAGCCATATCCGGAAGTTATCTCATATGAAAAATTACAAGATGGAACATTAAAACTTACGATAGAAGCAGTATGGGAAATCAGAATGGTAGATCAGGCAATCACCAGTGAATTGATGATAAAACCTATGGAAGACGGAAGTTTCCAGTATTTATCAAATAAGGTAATCAGTTCAGATCAAAATGCAAATGCAGGGTGGTATATGCCAAGGTTAACAGAAGAAGAGTGGGAAGAGAATTACAGTAATAATTAGGGGGCAATATGAAAAGAAAAAGTATTTTGTTAGTACTTTGTATAGGAATGATTCTGACTTCCTGTGAAAGTAAGATATCGTTAAACAGCACAGATGTAAAAAATGAGAATAATCAGAAAAACACTACCATGGAAAATCCGGATAAGGGATATAATCTACCAATCGATGAAGACAAGAAAAAGGAAGTTGTGAACGATTGTGAAGAAATTATGGGCATTGTCCGAGACATTTATTCTGAATATAATGGAATACAAGAAGCAGATCAGAACACTGCTGAGCAAATGATGAATCGGATGAAAGAAATTATCAAACAAAATGGGAATCCGGTCATTGGTTCCGATCATTATTCTGTTATGGATAATTATCAGAAGATGGAACAATTTTTAAAATCTGCAGAACAAGAAGAAAAAGGAAGTGTAATTTTATATGAAGCAGATACAGATGGTGGAATTACCAGAAAAGAATATAGTTATGATGGAAAAGAAATGAGTGTGATGTCCGCAAAAATGATCTGGAGTGAGGATACAGAGCCTGTACTTACATACATATCGCTATCAAAAATAAAAGAATGGGCATATACTGAAAATGGGAATTTCTGTTATGAATTATGCGTACCTGAACCACCGGAAGTGACAGAGATTGTAGATGGAAGTTGTATTATCCGGGTAAAGCCTTTGAGTGAGGAGTGTCGGGAATATTCAAAAAAATATGTGAGTACGTTCGGCTATCAGGGAAACAATCTGTTATGTTCAAACTGGAATGCGGAGGATATGCAGGGGTTGGATTATAATGGACTTTATGAATATTTTTATCAAATGAAATATGGAGAAAAATTTACTGCAGAAAAAGAGGTTGTGGGAATTCCAGCAGAAGAGTTCGAAAATGTAATTATGACATATCTTCCTGTTACAAAAGAAGAATTGAAAGAATGGGCGGTCTACGATGAACAAAGTAATATGTTTATCTGGGAACGATTGGGATGTGGTAATTATTCACCAACACATTTTGGCTTGTCTTTACCGGAAGTAACAGAAGTCAGGAACAATGAAGATGGAACCATTGTTTTGACAATTCATGCAGTATGTGATTCTGTTGTATGTAATGATGTTGTTATTACACACGAACTTACGATGAAAATTCAGGATGATGGAACGATTCAGTATGTTGGAAACAGGATTTTAGATAATGGTATTGATAATATACCGAGGTATCAGTACCGGTTAGGTAATTTGCAGAATTGATCAGTAGAGAAGAATGAAATAAAGAGAACTGATAACGGGAAATTATGCTATCAGTTCTCTTTATTTATTTCCAAATACCAAGATTAGAAAGTACAGATTCTGTTATTTCGGTAGCCTGACTTCCAGTTGCACCAGAAGAGGATTGAATATTTGTTGCGAAGTAGTAAGTATTATTCGCTGTTTCAATGTATCCGATAAACCAGCCATTGACATCTTTACCATTGACACGCCCTGTTCCTGTTTTCCCGTAAAGAGAACCGGAAGAAGTAGTGGAAAGCAGCAGAGCTTTTTTTACTGCCTGGATATTTTTACTGTCAAAATGAAAATTATTTTGATAGAAATCCTGTAACAATTCCACCTGTTCTATGGGTGATATCTTCAGAGAGAAATCTGTCCAATAGAGATTTAGATTTGTTCCAGTATTCTGATTCCCATAGTTTATTGTCTGTAAAAATGTTCTTACGGCTTCAAAACCTGCCTGTGAATCAATTGCCTGAAAATACCAGTTTACGGAATTATGTATAGCCGAGGTTAAATCTTGATCGGCTTCCCATGAATTAAAAGGATATGGTTCTCCATTCCATGTGAAAGTGGAATGTTCTGGTGTAATAATTCCAGATTCCAAGCCAAGTAATGCATCATATATTTTATAAGTCGAATTCGGTGATACACGTGTGGAAGCATGCTCCATATTATAAATATTCCATTTATCAGCAGACTGATCATATAAAACAAAACTTCCAGTGTAGTCCCCAAAATTGGAAGAAAGATTTAGCTGAGTAATATTCTTTTCGGTTGTGTCAAAATGATACCCAGTTTGATCAGAAGCATAAACAGAAAGTATGGGAATGCATCCAATGATGATAGTAGAGACGAATATGCATATAAGATATCCACGAATTTTTTGCTTAAAAGTAGGTTGGTGGAATGATGCAATATTTAAAATGCGTCCTTTTAACTGTTTTATATTTCCACTAATTCCCATAGTAAGAGGGAATGGAGACAGAGCTATTGTTTCGGCAAAGTTAATCAGTGTATTTCCATATGACTTGTATTCTGTTTCTTTCAATAATTGTAATACAGCACTGTCGCAGGCAAGTTCCCGTTCCTGTCGTATTCTTTTTAGAAAATACCAGATTAGGGGATTGAACCAGTAGAAAACATTTACTGTATTTATCAAATATCCAATTAGAATATCTTTATGCTTGTAGTGCTGCAGTTCATGAAGAAGCATATAGCGAATATCAGTTGCGCTTATAGTTCCAGCGTTAAAATCTGAAATCAAGTGAATTGGAAGATAAATGCGAGGATGCAGGAAACCAGCCAAAACAGGAGATTTCAAAAATGCTGTACTATAAATCGAAATGGTATGCTTGCTGTTCACTTCGTTTAAACATTCTATATAAAGAGCGTTTAGTTCTTCATTTTGAAGAGGTAAAGCAGAACTATGTAAGGCTTTTACTTGTTTTACTGAGCGGTAGAGAAGAAAAAACATTATGAATATACCGATACTCCAGAAAAATACAAGTAATGTGTGAATAAAAGTTGGTATTTGGGTGCTGACAGAGACAGCAAAATCATTTATTTTATCCAAATTATAACCATTACTAGAAAGAAAAGTGGTTTGAATGTCACCATTGGTACTTGAACTGGCTGTCAGCAAATGTCTCCACGATATAGAAGATGGGGCAGAGTTTATCGGTAAAAAGGGAACAATTAGAACGGCAAGAAATATAATCGAAAGATTATATTGCATACATGCGGATAATTGCCTTTGCAATAAATTTTTTAATCCCAGTAAACTACCTAAAAAAATACAAATGATGGCATTACAGAGTAAAAATCGAAAACTAAAATATATCAAAATATGCTCCTCCCATGGTTAATGATTGGAAAGAAGATTCCGTAAGCTGGCAATGTCTTCTTCAGACAATTTATCATCCTCAATGTAAGAGGCAAGCATAGAAGTGATATTACCATTATAATATCGCTTTAAAAAAGAATTACTTTCCTGCCGAATATATTCGTCTTCCTTGACCAATGGAGTATAGACAAAAACCCGGCTTTGTTTTTCATAGGTTAGTGCTTTTTTAGAAACGAGACGTTTAATCAATGTCTGAATTGTTTTAGGACTCCAACTGGAAATTTGTGTTAATTTTTCAGTAATTTCATTGGTGCTGATTGGTGCGTATTTCCAAACGATTTTCATAACTTCAAATTCAGCTTCTGAAATTTGAGGCAAATTGCTCATGTGACATCCCTCCAAATCTTACGTTTGTAATAAAAATATTATATATTGAAAACGTCTGATCTGTCAATGGAATGAAAAAGCTTGGTTTTATTGATAGACGAGGAAGGTAGTGGATTCCTTTACTGGACTTGGTTAAAGTAATCAGGTAAAATAATATTTAACAGAATGCGGAGTGTGAATATCCGCCTGATTAAAAATACCTAGGACGAAGGAGATAAAATTATGTATGAAATTATGAGTGCAGATGAAGCGATTCGTCTGATCCGGGACGGTGACTGTATCTGTGTCAATTCATTTGTAGGAATAGAGAATCCGACGGAACTTCATGAGGCAATCTACCGAAGATATCAGAAGATGCAGTCACCGACGCATCTGACAATTGTATCGAGTGCAGGGTTTGGTGTCTGGGACGAGGAACATAATGCAGAAAGATATATCAAAGAAGGTGCAGTGGACAAGCTGATCTGTGGTCATTTTGGAGCAATGCTTAGCACGAAAAAATTGGTGCTGGAGGATCGGTTTGAAGCATATAATCTGCCGCTTGGATGTATTTCCCACGCAATCCGTGCACAGGCAGGGGGGCTTCCCGGAGCTCTTTCCAAAGTTGGTCTGGATATTTTTGTAGATCCAAGACGAGAAGGACCTGGAATTAACAGAATTTCTATTGATGACTCACTGGTAAAACATGTTGAAGTGGATGGGGATGAATTTCTGTATTATAAACTTCCAAAGATTACCATTGCGTTGATCAAAGGAACTGCGGCAGACAGAAAAGGCAATATTACATTTGATGATATGTTCATGTCGGGAGATGCGCTTTCTATTTGTCAGGCAGTAAAGGCAAACAGGGGAAAAGTAATTGTACAGGTAGACAGATTGGTTGATACACCATCCCGGCCACGTAATGCCATTATTCCGGGCTGTTTGGTAGATGCAATCGTTGTGGCAGAGCCGGAGAAGAGAAACGAAGCATATACTGCACTTACCGGAAGTTTTGAGATTCCTTATAAGGAGTGGCATACATGGAGCGAAAAGATAGAGAATGTGTCTACGAAGCCACAGAAAAACAGTGTAACCGGAAATATTATCGGCAAAAGAGCGGCGCAGGAACTCAGGGTAGATGATATTGTTAATATCGGAATCGGAATTCCGGAGATGGTATCAAGATATGCACGAAAGTGTGGTATGCTTGATATGGTAACCTTAACAGTAGAATCGGGCGGCATTGGAGGATTTCCGGTATCAGGAGAGGCTTTTGGAGCAATGATCGGGGCAGCATCTGTCTATGATATGGCAAACCAGTTTGATCTGTATGATAATGGCGGACTTGATATCTGTTTTATGGGTGCGCTGGAAGTGGATAGATATGGAAACATCAATGCACATAGAGGTCCCGGAGCTTTTGCCGGAATTGGTGGATTTGCAAATATTACGGCAAAAACACCAACGGTTGTATTCTGTATGACATTTGATGCCAAGGGATTGGATGTTACGCAGGAAAAAGGTGTGGTAACGATTCGGAAAGAAGGAGAGATACCAAAATTTGTAGAGAGGGTCAATAGTGTAAGCTTTTCTGCAAAACGTGCGATTGAAAACGGACAAAAGGTATTGTATGTAACAGAACGCTGTGTGTTCAGACTGACACCAAAAGGCTTAAAACTGATCGAAGTCTACCCAGGAGTAGATATACAGAAAGATATTCTGGACAGGCTGCCGTTTGAGGTGGAGATTTAAATTGAGATTTATTTAATTCAGGAAGGCACGACGACCCGGACCTGCATAAAAAGTAGGAAGCCGTTCCTGTTCAGGTTCCGTCGGCGGGAAATAGTTAAGCGTCAAAATTATGCTAAAAACGGGCTTCCGAAATTTGCAACTCGCCATTCGGCTCAAACAGGCAAATTTCGAAA